>JAHJBD010000115.1 GCA_018813725.1 Nanobdellota archaeon
AAAATATATCTTATAATAGAAAGTTTTATAAAATATATTCGCCAGAACAGCTAAAAGATGGCAAAACAGATCATCAGCGCGACAATAGACAGCGACCTGGCTAAGTGGATAGACCATGAGCTCAAGGACAAGAAGAAGTATAGGAATAAGTCGCATCTGATAGAGCTTGCCATCGAGCTCTTAAAAGAGCAGTGAATAAAATCAGTAAAAAGAGGTGTAAGATTTGGCAGACAATATGTTTGATTATGATGTAGTCCGTGAAGGGGACGAAGTAATAGTTAAGATAAACTGCGAATCCTACAATAAGGTCCCTTCGATTGAAGATGATGCTGTATTGATGTCAAAGGCTGTTGACGCTTTGATGGAAACAACAGGCGCAACCAAGATCGTGTTCCATCAGAAAAGGAACTATGAGTATGATTACAGCCAGACAAGGTTGCTGATAGAAGTTGCAAGGGTTTATTCTGAGATCTCAAAGAGAAAAGACCTTTTGGCATACAATGCGTTTGTCTATGATCCTTCTTGCGCAAGATACACTTCTTCGCTTTTTACAGAGGTTAAGCATATTGTTACTGACGTCTTTAAGGGAGACCCGATAGGAGGCTATGTTGAGCTAAGAAGATTGGCACGTGATATACATATCATGGAAGAAAAGCCAGTAGATATCACTGCAAAGCGCTGTTATGAGAACGTGATTAAGATAGTCAGCATAATCATATCGATGATGGAGGGCATGCTGATAATAACAAGGGCTGCTCCTACTTTGGCAGGTTATAAGGTTGGAGAGAGGGATTCTTACAAAAAACTATTTGCTGCCACCATCAAGCCGGATTTCATGTACACAAAGCTCATGTCAAGGTATCCTTTGGACGCTGATGAGATTGATGCCTATAAGGTAGGGGATACTGAGATCACTGTGTTTAATCTGCCTGACACTATATCACCCTTGTATCACATGGTGCCGCCAGAGTTCAAGCTTTCTGAGGATCAGTATAACATCCTTGATATGGCGAGGAAGATCATGGCTGAGCATAAGCCCAAAAGGAGCGAGTTTGTCGAGCCTGAAAGGATGAGGCAGGTGTTCCAGAACATCGGAGAAGATCTGATCCAAGAGCTGATCGATAGGCACAGGGTGAAGATGTCACTTAAGGAGGTAAAGCAGCTGTCAGAGATCCTGGTCAGATATACTGTAGGGTTTGGACTGATCGAAGTGCTGCTTAAGGACGAAAAAGTGCAGGATGTCTCGATAAACAGTCCTATGGGAGAGATCCCTATCTTTATAGTACATGGCGAGCATGGTGATTGCCAGACAAATATCATCCCGACACCACCTGAAGCTGAATCATGGGCATCTAAACTGAGGATGATCAGCGGCAGGCCGCTTGACGAAGCTAATCCAATCCTCGATACTGAGCTTGAGCTTCCAGGTGCAAGGACAAGGGTAGCAGTGATATCAGAGCCATTGAATCCAAATGGCATGGGCTTTTCTTTCAGAAGGCACAGGGACAAACCATGGACACTGCCATTATTCATACATTATCGCATGATAAACTCTTTGGCAGCCGGAATACTGAGCTTTTTGGTAGACGGTTCAAGGACAATGCTGATAGCAGGCACAAGGTCTGCAGGAAAATCTTCACTCCTTGGCGGGATAATGACTGAGATCATGCGAATGTACAGGATCATCACGATTGAAGATACATTAGAGCTGCCAACAGGGGCGCTTCGAAAGATGGGTTATAATATCCAGCCGATGAAAGTTGCTTCTGCTATGTCCAAGGGGTCATCAGAAATTCCTGCAGACGAAGGCATAAGGACAACCTTAAGGTTGGGTGATTCAAGCTTGATTGTCGGCGAGGTTAGAAGTACGGAAGCAAGGGCGCTATATGAAGCTATGAGGGTCGGTGCTTTGGCAAATGTTGTCGCAGGAACAATACACGGTGATTCACCATATGATGTATTTGACAGGGTAGTAAATGATCTTGGCGTACCAAAAACATCTTTCAAGGCAACAGATATAATCGTTGTAGCAAATCCTATAAGGAGCGCAGATGGGCTACATAAATGGAGAAGGGTCACTGCAATAACAGAGGTAAGGAAACTTTGGAACGAGGACCCTCTTCTTGAAGGCGGATTTGTAGACCTGATGAAGTATGAGACAGCGACAGACCAGCTTGAGCCTTCCAATGACCTGATGAACGGGGATTCGGAAATATTGAAGTCTATCGCAGGCAAGGTCAAGGATTGGGCAGGGGACTGGGATGCAGTCTGGGACAATATACAACTTCGGGCAAATCTAAAACAGACATTGGTGGACTTTGCGATAAAGTCAAAAAATCTTAACCTGATGGAAGCAGATTTTGTCATAAGGGCCAATGATGAATTTCACAGGATCTCTGACAGGGTAAAGAATGAGGTGGGATCACTTGATTCAAAAAGAATATTCTTTGACTGGAACGAGTGGCTGAAGAGAAGTTATAAAAAAATGAGCCTAAGATGACAAAGGAAGATGACATAGCACTGCTTAAGAGAAAGTTTAGCGCAAGGCTAGAGAGGGAGCTTGGAAATGAGGTAAATACTCAAGAGATTTCACCTGTCAAGTCTATTGAATATCAGCAGTTCAAGAAAGAACTGATACCTGCTAACCTTACTAGATATGAAAAGATGTGCGAGTTTAGCGAGAAGCTTCTTAAGATTAAGCCAGACAAGACGAAAGCTGCTGAACTGGAAGAGAATATCAAGATATCACACCTGAATATCACCCCGACAGGAAGCGCTTCATTTGCTATCCTGATGCCGCTTGCTATCATGCTTTTTGGTTCACTTATCTCTTATGTATTATTGAATTCATTCTTTTTTGTCTTCCTTTTCATGGTCATCGGTGCATCGCTGATAAATCCCCTCGCAAAGATGCCTGCTTTTATAGCCAACAGCTGGAGGATGAAAGCTTCTAATCAGATGGTACTGTGCGTGTTCTATATAGTAACTTATATGAGGCACACTCCAAACTTAGAAGGTGCGATACAGTTTGCGAGCGAGCATCTTGCTCCTCCATTAAATTTGGACCTTAAAAAAGTCTTGTGGGATGTTGAGACTGAGGAGTATGAATCTGTTGTAAATTCACTCGAGGCCTATCTTGAGAGCTGGAAGAAATATAATCAGGAGTTTATCGAAGCGTTCCATCTTATTGAATCTTCTTTGTACGAAGGGGATGAAGAGAAAAGGCTAGCCACACTTGATAAATCATTGGATGTCATCCTTTCTGAGACCTATGAGAAGATGTTACATTATGCGCAGAACCTTCAGTCTCCTATCACAATGCTGCACATGTTAGGCGTGATACTACCTATCCTTGGCCTTGTTATCCTGCCTCTTGTGGTAAGCTTTCTTGGCGATGTCAAGTGGTTTCATCTTGCAGCGATGTATAATATTGTGCTCCCTCTTGCTGTATACTATCTTGGGAAATCTATTTTGTCCAAAAGGCCAAGCGGTTATGGTGATGAGGATATAACTGAGCAGAATCCAGAGCTTAAGAAGTTTCAGTTCTGGGATATAAAGTTTGGCGGGAAAACATATCAGGTAAATCCTATCTATTTAGCTTTGCTTGTTGGATCTATACTATTTTTGATAGGTATGCTGCCTATCATAATCCACGTTGTAAGTCCTGGTTTTGATTTCAATCTTGATCCTGATGGGAAGTTTCAGTTTCTGGGTTACAGGGAAAGCCTGAACAATCCAAACATAATCCTCGGGCCATTTGGCTTGGGAGCTTCTATCATCAGCATATTTATCACGCTTGCGTTCGGACTCTCTGCAGGGTTATATTTTAAGACCAAATCTAAGAGGATCATGGATGTGAAAAATAAGTCTACGCAGCTTGAGAATGAGTTTGTTTCAGCATTGTTCCAATTAGGTAACAGGCTGGGGGATGGAGTGCCGGCAGAGATGGCTGTTGAAAAGGTGGCCAAATCAATGGAAGGCACAATCTCCGGCAAGTTTTTTGAGGTTGTCAATAATAATATCAGGAGGCTTGGCATGAGTGTTGAGGATGCGATCTTCAACAAAAAGTACGGGGCCCTTGTCAGATTTCCTTCAAAGATAATCGAGAGCAGCATGAAGGTGCTGACGGAATCGATAAAAAAAGGGCCATCCATCGCTGCTGAAGCGCTGCTCAATGTTTCCAGGTATGTAAAAGAGATCCACAAGGTCAATGAGCGGCTTAAGGACCTTATGGCAGAGATCATATCATCTATGAATTCACAGATCAAGTTCTTGACGCCGGCTATTGCAGGAATCGTAGTTGGCATAACGTCAATGGTTACGACTATACTTGGAAACCTCAGCATACAGATGAAGAATATGGAAGGGGGAGGCTCAGCATTGCCGCAGCTTTTCGGAGATGGTATACCATCATTTTATTTCCAGATAATTGTTGGGCTCTATGTTGTTCAGATCTCATATATCCTTACGATTATAGCGAATGGGATCGAGAACGGGGCTGATAAGCTTGGGGAGATGAATTCGCTTGCAAAGAATATGGTGAGAAGCACGTTCTTGTACAGTTTCATCGCGCTTTCCATAATAATAGCGTTTAATTTCATAGCTGCTACGATCATGGATACTGGTATGCTTGGTGGTTAAAGAAAAAATATGGGGACGCTTGGAGTCCTTAATGTTGAGCACTGGACATCTTGTTGTCCTGTGGAATCAATGGCTAATTCTAGATTATTTATGATTTTTAAGCTTTTTTTGTTGGGCACCCGACACAGGACAGGTACACGTAGAATATATTAATGTGGCACGCAAAACATCTAAATAATGATTTTCGGCAAAGCCAGAAAATCAATTATGAAGTAATGCTCTTTGCCAAATTGGGATTTCCTTTTCTTGAAGAAATCTCACAAAGATGGGATTAATAGAGGTTGAAAGATGATAAAGATTACTGAAAAATTAGCCGAACTTATAGGAGCAATAATTGGAGATGGGTGCATTCGATACAAACCTAAAATTGGTCAGTATTATGTAGAGATTGTTGGGAATATTAGGGATGAAAAACACTATTTTGATTACTTAAAGAAAATTATTCTTAATGAGTTGGGATTGGACGCCAAAGTTTGTGAAAGAGAGAGGGGATTAAGAATGAAAATCTATTCTAAGGTATTTGTCGAGTTTCTTACCAATGTGATGAATATCCCTTTTAATAATACAAAATGTCAAAATGTGGTAATTCCTAAACAGATCCAAGCAAGATTAAATTTGCTAACTAATTGCATAAGGGGTATAGTTGATACTGATGGTTCTTTATTCTTAACTCATAAAAGCCATAGGGCTAATTATCCTATAATAGAAATTAGTTCCACAAGCAAAAATTTGGCATATCAATTAAGAGAGATTCTTGGCAGCAAATTTAGAATAGGATTTAGGTCATTTGATAGGAAGAACTTTCATAGATTATATGTTTTATCTATCAATGGAGAGACTCAGGTTGATAATTGGTATAAAACTATTGGATTCTCAAATGATAGAAATATCATGAGGTATAAAAAATTAAAATATGGGGACGCTGGGATTTGAACCCAGGACCCCTACGTCTTCAGCGTAATTAGCTGCACTAGTAATCCTTACTGAGTGCATGTGCTCTCCTTAGACGAAGGAATCGATGTCGATAGCCCTCACAGTCTGAGCTACGTCCCCAACTGGCTCAAACTTGGATATTAGAATTAATAAACTGTTTATAAA
>JAHJBD010000116.1 GCA_018813725.1 Nanobdellota archaeon
AAATATCACTTCATCTTCAGAAAGCGAATCAACTATCTTTACAGCATTTGCAGAAGTGCAGCACACATCTGTTACAGCCTTTACCTCAGCTGTAGTATTAACATAAGATACAACAGCAGCTTTAGGATATTCTTTCTTAAGCCTAATTACCTCTTCCACAGTCACCATCGAGGCCATCGGGCATATAGCCTGTTTTGAGGGAGAAAGCACAGTTTTTGAAGGGCTGATTATCTTTGCAGTCTCAGCCATAAAATCAACACCGCAGAACACTATCACAGATGCAGTTGTAGAAGCTGCCTTACGCGCAAGCTCAAGTGAATCACCTATAAAATCAGCAACATTATACACTTCAGGCCTCTGGTAATTATGGACTAGTATACAGGCATTCTTCTCTTTCTTCAGCTTGTTGATCTTATCTATAAGCTCTATCATTATCCCTTTAAATCAACTTATGTATAAAAAACTAACCATTAAGACACAATTAGCGAGGCAGGGGCAACTTTGCTTTGGCTCCCTACGGAATATCTAGCAGGCCGCAAAGAAACCTTCGAAGCTGCTTAAAAACAAAAGGTTTATATAGTAACTCTAGGTTACTATATAGTAACCAATAGTTACTATGGCTCAAATAACCCAAAAGGAAGGAGAAGCCCTGTTAGCATTGTTTAAGGGGTTTAGTACCTATTATAACGCTAATTCATTAAGTAAATATATAGGTATCAGTCATGTAGGAGCCCAAAAAATACTAAAAAGGTTTCTGGAAGAGGGCCTAACAGATTCAAGAAATATCGGCAGATCAATAGTCCATAAGCCAAAATTAGATAATGACTATGCAGAAAAGCTTATTACTTTTTTGCTTGCTGACGAAGCCAATAACCATAAAAGATGGAAAGAAGAGTTTAAAGGGCTGGTGATAGAGGATGAAATAATCCTTATTTATGGTTCTGCGATAAAAAACTACAAGACTGCAGAGGATATTGACATAATGATTATCGGCAAAGAAAAAAACTTTAAAGAGATAGATGAAAAGATTAAAGATATACAGGAAACATTACCTAAGAAGATCCATGCCTTAAAATTAACAAAACAAGATTTTCTAAAGAATATTAACAACAAAAAAAAGGCAATTATTGACCTAATAAGCAATGCAATTGTCTTATACGGACATTATTCGTATGTGGAGTTGATGAGAAATGTCACAAGCTTCTAACCAGGTTAAATGGTGTATCATTAAAGCCAAAAAGGAAATTGAAGAATGTGAAAAACAGGGAAAGAGGAAAAAGCATCGTGGATTATTAGAGATTAGTGAAAGCATTGAAATAGCAAAACAGCACATTGAAAAGGCTAAACATAATCTAAAAGCTGTAAATTTTTTACTCAAAGGAGATTTCTCAGATTTATGCATAAGCACACTATTTTACGCCATGTACCACTGTTTCTTGGCGATTGCCTCAAAATTTGGATACGAAAGCAGAAACCAGACATGCACTATCGCTTTGATAGAATGGCTAAAAGAAGAAGGAAAGATTGAAATTGACGATAAATATCTTGACATGCTAAAATACGCAGATGTTGTTGAAAAAGAGGAAGATAGCGTGATTGAAATGAGAGAGGAATCAACTTATGGAATTGAACTCTCTGCTGAGAATATGGAAAAGATCAACCAATTAATAGAAGACTGTAAAAGATTGATTGACAGTACTATGGAAATCCTACATGGTTGATACTGTATTATTTGTCTAGTAATTTTTCTGGGTAAAAGGGGTACTTATTCAAATAAGCTTAATATTATGAGCTACCACAATTCATCATCAACAATATACATCTCATCTGTAAAATACCAGAAAGAAAGTACCATTGAATCAGGCTTATAGGAAATAAGTTTAGAATTCTTTAGGTTTACACCATGCAGCATGATATAATCAGCACCGATCGCATCCATCTTCTCATAAAAATCAGTAACTAGAGAATCAGTATGCACATAAGCAACTGGGTGAACCCAGTATATCATCCCTGTCTTTATAGAAGGATACGAAGCAGAAACATAACTGACAACCTCAGTTGATATCGAACTGATTATCACCTTATCCAAGATACCCTTATCAGAACAATAAGAAACAACATAATCAACTAACTCTTTGTCTTTTTCAATATCAAAGCTAGGCTTGATCTCAATATTGACCTTTTTCTGGTCACCTATCAGTACCATGGCTTCCTCAAATGTTGGGATATGATAATCACTTAGTGAATTTATCTCTGAGTAGGTAAGAGAAGACACCTTTCCAAACTTACCAGTCATCCTATTTAAAGAATAATCATGGAACAAAACAATCTGATTGTCTTTTGTATATTGAATATCAAACTCGACGAACTTATACTTAGGATCAGTAAGTCCTTCTTGTATCGCTTCAAGAGTATTCTCATTATACTTCATAGAATTGCCTCTATGCGCTCCAAGTACCATATCAAAACCCTGAGCATGTATATCTGGAACCTTGACTAGAAATACAGTCAAGAAAGATAGTGCAACAACAAATACCAATAACCCAAAGGTTAGCCTACTCATTGTCTTTTTAAGCATATACTCTAGTATATATTACCCCTTTATAAATCTTTCGTTTTGTAACTATTAATAAGTAGTAAACAAATAACAAACCCAAACACAACTATTAAAAGAATAAACACTATTACCAAAACTATGGATCCTTTAAATCAAGTAATAAGCAAAATCCAAGATATTGTTGCTATAAAAGAGAGCATAGATTACACTAAGTATCAGCAGATTAAAACAGCTCCACCCCAAGGTAAAATCCTTTTCATAGACGGCGGCAACAACGAGATATTCAAAGCTGCAAACTTTGCAGTCTATCTAGTCAGGGTATATTATTGCATATACCACCATAACAAACGGATTAACAAAGAAAAAAAAGAATTCTACCTTCTTTTACAACAAAAAGGTTCAATCAAAGCAGAGATCTTTCCTATAAGCTACAAGTTTGACGAACTTACTATAAACCCCAATTCAGCTGATCTAAAGACAGGTCAAAAGTCAGCAGACCTTTCTACAATCGCAAATATCATCATGAAATGCGCAGAGATAAAAGTAGCAAAAGAAGCATTAGGCCACCTAGAAAAAGGAGATGCAGTAGTAAGGGACGGAGATCTGGAAGTGAATAACAGCTATGAAGAAGGCTACATGAATGAACTCTTCCACTCTGCTTACCAAAAAGGGATGAAAGTCTATGGCCTTGCAAAAACCTCTGAACTGTTAACAAAAAATTCAGATTCATTCTCAGCCATACTTTCAAAAAACCAGCCATTCCCTGTGTGGTCTTATTCAGTTAATGAAAAGACTTTTTTTGTAAAACTCCACAAGTCATCAAAATATGTATTCAAATATCAGGCAAATCAAGGTGACTTAGAGATCCTGCCAAGCCTAAAAGACAACTCGACAGACCCAGTATTTCTTGGCTATCCATACGGTCTCATAGAAGCAGACAGGTTTGCCCGCGTTACAAACCAAGAGACAGAGATTGCAAAGATAAAGTTCTTAACAAAAACTAAGAACAAGCTGGATATCTATCAGAACGCGCTTAATGCTCACAGCATCTTAGACAGCATCTAAGCAGCAAGATTATAATAAACAGGATTTTCAAACTTTATAGGGTACATCTTATCCATCTCCAACACCTCAATCAATTTCTCAGGATCAAACCTATAAGCAACATTTCCCTCAAAAAATCCATGCTCTTTAGCGAGGTGAGCTGATATGCTTGTAAGCCCGCCAACTTCTTGACCAGTATGGATATTCTTTATTGAATATATGGCTCCGCTAAAAGTCTCATCATCAAATGGACAGCCCTGCCCGCCACAGGTGTAAGCAGCAAACACTTCATACTTTCCATCGATAAGGTACCTATTATTACCTAAATAAACACCATCACCTTCATCTGCTTTCTTGAGTATTTCACTAAACCTATCCGCAAGCTCTTCTTTTGTCACTCCAAATCTTTTCAGTGTTAGATGATCTTTGTACATGACTTCAAAAAGCCCTTCATCTTCAGAAATAAACCCTACTGCAGATTCATACCATTCTCCGCCTGGTCGAAGCTTATCGATCCCTTTATCTCCAAGGCCAGAAACATTCTTTGCATATAAAGAGATAAACTCATCCTCAATTCCATAGGTTTTCATCGTATCGATAACACCGAAAAAGTCTCCTGCATCTTCAAGCTGCCTTATCCTTTCAAAATTGATTATCTTGCTTTCTAGGTCCATAATTTAATTATGTCCAGATATAACTTAAACTTAGCTAATATAACTTATATAAGCTGAGCCATTGCATAACATTTATATACCACTATTCCAAAGAAAAACTTATGTACGACGTAATCTGTATTGGAAGCTCTACTGTAGATGTGTTTGCAAGCACCCAAAAATCAGATCTTATCACATTCAAGGACCTTGACAAAGAACAGGCAATGCTGGCATACCCAACAGGCGCAAAGATCCTTATAAAAGAACTTAATTTCACAACAGGCGGGGGAGGCACAAACTGTGGAGTTGCATTCTCAAGACTAGGCTTAAAGACTGCTTACCTAGGTAAGATGGGTGATGACAACAATGCTCAATTAGTCCTAAATGAACTAAAAAAAGAAAAAGTTGAGTCCTTAGCAGTTCTAGGAAAAGGCGAGATGACTGGCTACTCCATAATCCTTGATAGCATCAAGCATGATAGGACAATCCTTGCCTATAAAGGCGCAAACAATAACCTTAAGTGGTCTGAAATATCCAAGACCAAGCTTAAAGCAAAGTGGTTCTACTTCTCAACATTATTAGGGACATCTTTCAAAACATTAGAAAAACTTGCGGTATACGCTAAAAAGAACAATATCAAGGTTGCATTCAATGTTTCAGAATACTTAGCAAAACAAGGTCCAAAAGTCCTAGGAAAGATCTTAAGCTGCACAGAAATTTTTATCCTAAACAAGACAGAAGCAAAGCTCTTGACAAAAAAGGACAATATCAATGATATGCTAAGTAAGCTTCATTCATACGGACCTAATATCATCGCGATAACATGCGGTCCAGACGAGCTTTATGTCAGCGATAGGAACATTGTGCACAAAGCACAGCCGCACAATGTGAAAGTTGTTGAGACAACAGGCGCAGGTGACGCATTTGCAGCATCTTTTGTCACAGGCATGATCAAGACAGGAAAGATCAGGGCAGCAATAGAGCTTGGTGTCCATAATGCTCAGTCAGTTATCGGCCACCACGGAGCAAAAAACAAGCTTCTGACATGGAAAGAGATCCAGCAGATATGCAGGAAAAATAAAGTGCGCATCAGCTGATTTCATTTTATACAAAGCAAAACCTTTTAAAAGGAATAGGGACTTTTTAGTGTAATCTTAGGGGGATACAAAATGGAAATCTATGAAATATTATCTAGGATAAAACATGCAAAACCTTTGGTTCATCACATCACAAATTGGGTAACAATATACGACTGTGCAAACATGACCCGGGCCTTTGGCGCATTGCCAGTGATGGCTCACGCCAAAGAAGAAGTTAAAGAGATGACCGGTATTGCAAGCGCATTAGTTCTTAACATAGGCACTTTGACAGTTGACCTCATAGATACTATGATAATTGCCGCAAAAAAGGCAAATGAAAAAGGTATACCTATTGTATTAGATGCAGTAGGTGTAGGAGCAACAAAGCTAAGGACAGACAAAGTACTTGAAATCATGGACAATGCAAAAGTTGACATAATCAAAGGTAATTCTTCAGAGATTGGCATCCTTGCAGGAGCAAAGGCAGAGACAAAAGGTGTCGAAGCCATGAGTGTTGAAGGAAACCTTATAGAAATTGCAAAAAAACTCGCAAAAGAACGCGATGCAACAGTTGTAATTACTGGAAAAGAAGATATTATCGCAAACAAAGAAGTATACATTTGCAAGAACGGTCATGATATGATGGGCTCGATCGTTGGCACAGGCTGCATGGCAGCATCAGTAATAGGCGCATTTGCAGCAGTAGAAAAAGATTATGCAAAAGCAGCAGCTGCTGCATTATGCTGCTATGGCATTGCAGGAGAGCTTGCAGCAAAGAATTCAAAAGGCCCCGGCAGCTACAAGGAAAACTTCTATGATGAGGTTTTTAATCTTGATGAACAAAAGATTAACTCAATGCAAAAGCTTGAAAGAATATGAAAGATATTGACCTATACTTTATCACAGACAGCAAACTAACAAGAAAATCTGTAGTGGAAGACGCAAAAGCAGCAGTGAAGGCAGGTGTAAAGATTATCCAATACAGGGAAAAGGACAGTCCAACCCTGGAGATGATCAAGGAAGCAGAGCAGATTAAAGAAATCTGCAAAGGCAAAGCATCTCTAATTATAAATGACAGGATTGATATCGCCTTGGCAGTTGATGCTGACGGAGTGCACCTTGGACAAGATGATATGCCTTATGAGATTGCAAGAAAGCTGCTTCCAAATAAGATTATCGGTCTTACTGTGCACAATATTGATGAAGCAAAGCATGCAAAAGATATAGGGGCTGATTACCTTGGCGTATCACCAATATTTGCAACATCAACAAAGCTTGACGCAGGAAAACCTGCAGGATTGACATTGATCCAAGATATTAAAAAAGCAGTAAATCTGCCCTTAGTGGGCATTGGCGGCATAGATTTAAATAATGTCTCATCAGTCATCAAAGCTGGGGCAGATAGTGCAGCTGTGATATCAGCTATAATCACCAAAGACAATGTTCAGTCAGAATGTGAAAAGTTCATAAGAATAATAAAGGATACAAGGAAAAGATAAAAATGACACACGGAAAAATTAATTTTTCCTATGTCATTTTAAAAAATAAAAATGACACAACTAGAAAAAGCTAAGTTTGGAGAAGTAAGCCCTGCAATGGAACAGGTTGCAAAACAAGAAGGCATCAAGCCAAAAGAACTGTTGAATATCATCGCTGAGGGCAAAGCAGTCATATTCAAGTCAGAACTGCACAATAACGTTATCCCTTTAGGTATTGGTAAGCACCTAAGGGTTAAGGTCAATGCAAACATAGGCTCATCACCAAAAAAAGCAGATATCAACTATGAACTTGAGAAACTTAAAGTATGCGAAGAGTTCAAAGCAGATACAGTGATGGACCTTAGCACTGGTGGAGACATTGATGCCATCAGGCGTGCAATCATAGCAAAATCAACTATGCCCGTCGGCACAGTTCCTATCTATCAAGCAGTCATAGAAAAAAAGACCATAGAAGATTTATCAGAAAGCGAGATGCTAAAAGGCATAATTAAGCACATCCAAGATGGCGTTGACTTCATAACAGTCCATAGCGGTTTTACAAGGGACCAGATCAAGCCTTTAAGATCAAGGGTTATGGGCGTTGTCTCAAGAGGCGGCTCATTCCTGCTAAAATGGATGCTTCACAATAATAAAGAAAATCCCCTTTATGAGAATTTTGATAAGATCATGTTTCATGCAAAGAAGTATGACGTAACCTTAAGTCTTGGCGATGGTCTTAGGCCTGGCTGCCTAAAAGACGCAACAGATAAGGCCCAGATGGCAGAGCTCAAAACACTGGGAAAATTAGCAAAGACAGCTTACGACAATGGTGTCCAGTCAATAATAGAAGGCCCTGGCCATGTTCCATTAGACCAGATAAAGATCAATATCGACCTTCAGAAAGAATACTGCCATGGAGCTCCTTTCTATGTTTTAGGCCCTTTGGTAACAGACATTGCACCTGGATATGATCACATCACTTCAGCTATAGGTGGCGCGCTTGCAGCAACTTGTGGTGCAGACTATCTTTGCTATGTAACTCCAGCAGAACACTTAGGATTACCAACACTTGAAGATGTCAAGCAAGGGATAATCACATCAAGGATTGCAGCACACGCAGCAGATATTGCTAAAGGAGTTAAAAATGCCCGGGTATGGGATGACGAGATGTCAGAAGCAAGAGCAAACCTTGATTGGAAAAAGATGTACGAACTAGCAATTGACCCAAAGCTGGCAAAAAAGGTAAGGGACGAGTGTGAGAATGCAGATGACGAAGTATGTTCAATGTGCGGAGAGTTCTGTTCAGTAAAGATCAACAAAGAATTGCGCAAAGGTGACTGAAATGAAGATCAAAGACATCGGCGGTGAATTCGCACTCATCAACAGGCTAAAAAACCAAAATAAAGGTTTGATAAAAGGGATCGGTGATGACTGCGCAATTGTCAATATCAACGGAAAAAAGTTTGTTGTTACCACAGACACATTAGTAGAAGGTGACCATTTCTCTTTCAATTGGTTTACACCAGAGCAGGTAGGCATGAAAGCCATAGAGATCAATGTATCTGATATTGGCGCCATGGGCGGAAAACCACTGTTTTGTCTTATCTCTTTAGTTCTTCCAAAAGACATAGAAGTAGAGGTAATTGATAATATCTACAAAGGTATGCAAAAGTCAGCAGCAAAGTATAATCTAAATGTTATCGGCGGAAACATGACCCATGGCCAGCAATTAGTGATAGATGTAGACATGTTTGGTACAGTAGAAGAAGGAGACCTCTGCCAAAGGAAAGATGCAAAACCTGGTGATTTCATCTTTGTCACAGGCGACCTTGGCGCTTCAACTGCTGGCTTAAAACTATATCAGGCAGGGAAAAAGCCTGTAGGCTATGTGAAGAGAAAACACATTGAGCCAAAAGCACAGTTCCATAAGGTTAAGCCATTCTTAAAATACATCAATGCCATGATAGATGTCTCAGACGGTCTTGCAAGCGATGTCACAAGAATCTGTGAGCAGGCAGATTGTGGAGCCATCATCTACGCAGACAATGTTCCTATCCGTGATGAGACTAGGCTTGCTGCAAAGAGGCTTTGCAACAATCCAGTAGATTATGCTTTGTTTGGTGGAGAAGACTTTGAGCTCATATTTACAGTTTCAGAAAAGAATCTGAAGAACGTAAAAGGATATCTTGTAGGAGAGATCACAAAGAAAAAAGGTGTAAGGATCTTCAAGTCTGGCAAAGAAACACCTCTTAAGACACATGGTTATGATCACTTTTTGAGCAAATCATAGAAATCGTAGATCGCTCCATTGACTAAGATCATGTGTTTGACCAGACGATTTCTAGGATGCTCAGAAATCACTATATCCAACTACTTAAATAATTAGTATAGTGATTTCAGACATGAGTATACTATTATTTGTTTGAATATCTTAAGTACATTGGTTCATCATTATGTATTTTAATCTGTAGTTAGCAAACCAAAACAATATAAACCACCTTGCTAAGATTAAATCATGGATTTGAAAAAGGTCGCAGAGATAAGAGCGCTTCATGCAAAAGAATTCCCAGACAGCGAACAATATTATGAATTTCTGCTCTACCAAATACAGAGCCATATTGTTGAGATAAATGACCTCAAAGAAAATAAAGATCCTCACCTAAAATCAGAGATAGTTGATCTTGCCATACTTTCTCAGCTTCTTACCATGCAGCAGGATACTCCTAAGGATATATTCCAAAAAAGATATGGCAGATTTAAAGAGAAGATCAAGTCGAAATAATATATACTTCACATCCATAAGGTTTATAAATGGTACTAATTTTCCAAGAAACGGGTGGTAACATTGATAGATGAAGATAATAAGATCGAATCAGAAGATATCGAAGAAAAAGAGATTGAAGAAAAAATTGTTGAAAAATCACAAGATAGTTCTATAAAAGTGAAAAAGTCAGATGTTTGGAGATCTGTTTCACTTCTTTTGGGAATATTGCTTGTTGTATCAATATTCACAAACGGGTTCCATTTTGGAAATTCACCTTCAGGCAGCGCAGTAGCAATATCTGCTGATAAAGCAGCTGAGAAAGCCCTTGATTTCATAAACGCTAACTTATTGCAGCCAGGTATGGAAGCAACTTCAGATGGCGTTGAAGAAAAGAACGGCCTATACAATATCAAACTTAACATCGCAGGAACACCATATGACTCATATGTCACAAAAGACGGTTCATTGCTTTTCCCTTCAGTGATCGACCTTAATGAAGTCGTTGAAGCTCCAGCAGCAGCAGCACCAGTAAGTGTTGAACCAGCTGAAAAAGCATCAGCAGAGCTTTATATTTTCAGCTATTGCCCAGCAGGAAGCTCAACATTAGATACCTTTGCAGAAGCAGCACAGATCCTAAAGGACGTTGCAGATGTAAAGGTTAAGTTCTTCAGCAACATGCATGGAGAATATGAAAAACAAGAGAACCTTATCCAGGAATGCATCCAGGAGGTTGACCCTGAGACATACTGGGACTATGCAGTTGACTTTTATGAAGACGTCTATACAAAGTGTGCTTCAACAAGGGATACTGAGTGTGACAAGGAAGCAGCAACTGCTCTTATGACCAAAGTAGGGATTGACAGTGATGCAGTATTTGCTTGTGTAGAAGAACAAGGAGAAGACCTGTATGCTGCTGATAAAGCAGATGCTCAGGCCCTAAGCCTTCAGTATTCACCTTCAGTTGTTGTCAACGGAGCTTACCTAGGTAATGCACCAAGGACACCAGAAGGCCTGAAAGCAACAATCTGCAGCGGCTTTATTGATGCACCAGAAGTCTGCGGTGAAACCACACTTTCAGAAGAACAGACAGCTTCAACTGGAAGCTGTTGATTAATTGTTTTTTATTTATCTTTTTTGTTTTTGAGCTCTTTTTACTGCATTAACATATCTCTTGCACCAATCAGCAGGCGGTGAAGAACCTTCAGCTTCTAATTCCCATACTATACCTCTGCCGATGATTTCTCCTTCAGGCATAGGTTTATGCTTCTCAATATTTAACGCATTTAGGTCATTATTCTCAAAATTAAACAGATCGTTTTGCTCAATAGATAGCTTCTCAATCCTCTTAGCCTCTTCTAACAACACTCGAGCTTCATTTGGATCTTTCTCTTTTTTAGCTTCCTTTATTAGTCGTTTACTCTCTTTAGCAAGCCTTTTTGAGACATTAACATGATGCTTTTTAACCATTTTAGCTTGGTGGATTAAACGCAAACCCTCATTGATCAGCATAGTGCCTTCTTCCTTACTAGGTGCCCTTCTACCCTTAGCAATTAACTGCTCTCCTTGCTTTTGTAAACCCTCTGCTTCTGACTTACTGATCGTAAGCATTTCCCTCATTTCCTTGATCAAGTTATGTGTCTGGGAATATTTTACAATAAAGGGGATGACCTCTCTATTGTTTCTGATATCCCTGCAAAGATAATCAAAAAATGTGGCCCATACCTTGTATTGTGAAGCTTTATCATACATTCTCCATAAACCAGCGCGCCTGTTTCCTCGAAATCTAATATGCAAAAAAGTACAAATGCCTTCATCTAATGGGCTCATCCCCTTGGGCTGGAAATATATGCCAATCTTTCCAAGCACATAATGTATACCTTCATGGATCATTGTCTCAAAATTTCCCTTATTCTGGACATAATGTTTTCCAATATTCCAATAAGAACTAGGTTTTAGCCAACTAAGCGGGTTCATCCAGTTGGTATGTTTTTTTGGCATTATCGGTAGTGTTCCTTCCATCTGGTTTTCTTTAAATAACTGATATAATCTCTTGTACTGATTATAAAAACAATAATCATCATTAAATTGCGCAAGTTCTTGTCTCGCATAGAGAATAATGTTGATATAGTCTCCATATTTGCTCGGTATATCCTTAGCAGTAACCTTATTATCTTTGATCAGACGAAGAATATCCTCCATAAATCTATAAGTGCCTGGTTCAATAATACCAACCCCTTGACTTATATTTGGATCATGTTGACGCTCAAGAAATGCTTTACGTATAGCTGACACATCCCTATACTGTGAAATTAAATTGGCCAAGCTGCCACTTCCAACAGCATTATATAGGCCAATTTCAGCATTAGACAGCTGCACACCGCTAAACCTAAGATTAAATGCTATACCAAATTCTCGACAGAATTCCTGCATAATCCCTTGCAATTTATCTTTCATTTTTCTTTAATCTTATCATAAATACTAATCCTATACACAATGTTGCTAAACTAAGTATCTGCCCCATGGTAATTCCAGCAAAGATAAACCCAAGCTGGCTGTCAGGCTCTCTCCAGAATTCTACAATAAACCTCAGCATAGAATACATAATTACAAATAACCAGAACAGAAAGCCATCTGGCAGCTTCTTATCGCCTATCTTCTTGTCTTTTAGCACCCATAATGTGGCAAAGATGATAAGATTCTTTATACTCTCATATATCTGGCTAGGGTGCCTGTATCCATCATAACCTTTAAACTTCACAGCCCAAGGAACGTCAGTTACCCTTCCTACTAGTTCACCATTAAGAAAATTACCAATCCTACCAAGGCAAAGCCCAAGCGCTGCTGGTATCACCAAAAGATCAACCAACTTATAGAACTTGATATTTTTCTTTCTGCAAAATAACCATGCAGCCGATCCGCCGCCAATTAGACCGCCATGGAAAGAGAGTCCGCCGCTCCAGAAAGCTAAAGCCTCTAAAGGTTTTGTAATATAATATGATAGATTATAGAACAGGACATAAGCCAACCTAGCGCCAAATACAATCCCAACAACCTGATAAAAGATAAAATCATCAATATCCTTGTTTGTCAATCTTATGCGTTTGGTCTTAACAAAATATCTTAGCATAAAATATGCAATGACAAACCCAAGCGCGTATATTATGCCATAATATCTGATCTCAAAAGGCCCAATCGCAAACAAAACAGGATTTATATCATGCACAAACATCTTAATTTTCCTCTTTTACAACTGAATATAGGTAATACCTGTTATATGCTAGCAGGCAATAGAAGAACACCGCTGTGATTATCTTATTGATAGTGGCATACACTAGATTATCTTTGAATATTAGTGTGATTAGTCCCATCACAACAAAGAACAGCAAGATCAATAAGATGGACCAGCCATAAGCTCTAGCATATCTCCCTACGTGCTTTACCAAAGCCAAAGCTTTTTTGTTATACCTTTTTCCCTTTACAAAGAAAAAGTGCATATAATTAAAATACGGATAGAAAAAGAACAAAAATGCAAGAATATAGGCTGCAGCTATCCATTTGAAGAAATTAGCTATAAACATAAGATTTAACGCAGTAAACACTATGAGAGAACCAACACTTACTGCTAATATGGTCACAAGGTTTGCCAGGAAAAACTTTCCACCACCTTTAAAACTGATCTTTTTATCAGTTATAAGGTGCACGATTACAAACTTTACTGCAGAGTAAGCAAGGATCATAATGAGATAATACAGCAATACCAAAGCGACTACAACCACAGGTTTTATAGGTGCAATATCCTTGATATAAGGTGTAAAATATTGCCCTAATGTATAGAGCACAAGCAAGAAGACAAAATCACAGAACAAAGTATACAAAAACCTATTGAAATTGATATCTTTATACAGTTTAAGATATTTCAACCTAACACCCGCTTACTTGCTTAAGGGTGGATAATTGCTGTTCCCCTTCATACATCCTGCCATCGATCTTCCATGTAGGGTATCCTCTGATTCCGTTCTCTGAGCATAATGCAGAATTATCTTCACAATCAACAAAATTGATCTCCTTTACAGAATCTCCGAACATGCTCTTTTGGTTTTGGCAGTGGCCGCACCAGTTAGTGCCATATAACACAGCCCCTTTCTCTGTAAGGCATGCTGCAAGACCCTCATAATCGCTTGATATCTGCACCTGCTTATTGCCGCCAAATAATAAGAAAGAAACCACTACAATAAACAACAATATTCCTACATTCACTAGTTTGTTAAAAGTATTCTTTTTCATAGCTAGCATTATACAGCCCATATTTATATATATTTTGCTTTCTAAAATGGGTTATATAGCTGTATGCTTTGCATCTTATATAGAATACCCATTTTAGGATAAAAAATACCCCGGAGCTCTGCTCCTTTGGGATTTTTTATTTCTTTGGGTCAGGGCGAGACTTGTCTTAGTCATAAAATGTGCTCTACCACATAAAACTATTTAAATGCCCAATAATCTCCTTGTCCAGGGTGTTAATTATGAAAAAGATTGAATTTAAGACAACAATTCTTTCAGCATTGTTTGTGGCAGCGATAGTGGCTGCAAACCTTATAGGTACAAAGGTTA
>JAHJBD010000117.1 GCA_018813725.1 Nanobdellota archaeon
ATAAATAATAAATAATAAAAAAAGAAAGAGATCATCCTTTTTAAACACTAACACAAAGCTTTTAAAGTAATTTCCATACGAAACAAAGGGGTGGCTGCTAAATCGCATTTAGAACCAATATCTACATATTTATTTTTCTTTTAGCTCTTCAAAAACAATTAAACCCCTTTAAAACCTATTTATAGCTTGTTTCCATCCTTTTACCTATTAAACCCGTTTTTATTACTCCCCAATACTAAAAACCGAAACCTTTATATATGAATTACAACTACCTACTTTAAAACTTAATCATTTTCATCTAAAAAAGTAAAAGGGGTTCTATTTCATATATTTAAACACTCGAGGATTAAAATGCTGGTACAAAAACAATTTTTGAGCAAATTAAGAGATTTTGGTCTAAACACCTACGAAAGCAAACTTTGGACTGCTTTGCTTAGCAGGGGTGTTTCTACTGCTGGTGAGTTGAGTGATATTGCTAATGTTCCGAGGTCAAGGTCTTATGATGTTCTTGAATCCCTTGAAAAAAAAGGATTTATTGTCATGAAGATTGGCAAGCCAATCAAATACATTGCTGTACCTCCAGAAGAGGTGCTTGAAAGAGTGAAAAAAAATATCCAAGAGGATGCAAATGCTCAGACAAAGATGCTTGAGGGCTTAAAAGACACAGACATCCTAAAAGAGCTGAATCTGCTGCATACCCAGGGCGTTGATCTTATAGAACCTTCAGATCTGAGCGGAGCATTAAAAGGAAGATCTTCTCTTTATAATCATCTTGAAACAATGATTAAGAATGCAAAAAAATCTATTATAATCACCACAACTGGACCTGGGTTTGTAAGAAAATCAGAGTCCCTAAGGCATGCTATGAAAAAAGCCAAAGATAAAGGTGTTTCAATAAGGATTATTGCTCCTTTTTCAAAGGACTCAGAGAAAGCAATGAAAAACCTTAAAGGAATAGCTGACGTGAAGAACAGTGATTCTTTGAACTCAAGGTTCTGTGTTATTGATGAGACAGAAGTGGCTTTTATGCTTCTTGACGATGCTGAAGTGCATCCCACATATGATGCTGGTGTATGGGTGAATACCCCTTTCTTTGCAAAGACATTGCACAGATTCTTTGATTCTGAGTGGGCAAATTCAAAGCAAGCTTAATGTTTTTAACCAGCTTTAAACATTGTTCTTTCGTTTTATTGAAAAGAAACCTTTTTATATACCAAGAAATCTAATACCCCTAAATCAAATAAAAGAAGGTGATAAAATGGCTTTTGATTTAAGCGGTGTTATCTTAGCAATTATTATAGGAACTCTTGCCGCAATAGTCTACAGCTTAAGGATACTTGTTCTGCTGGAGCGAAGAATAGCAAGAGTAGATGTCAACATAGAGAGAATTGCAAGCAGGATAATGCAGGAAGAAATAAGGATAGAGAAAGAAGAAGAGAAGATTGAACATCTTCTGAAGAGGAGAAAGAAATAATTTTTATTATTTTATTGAAAATGGTATTTGACCATTTTCTATATGTTTAATACACTATATTATTTCCTTTGCAATCAATCCGGTTACATCTATCTTATTGACTTTATTCTTTATAGTATTAGTTGAAAAGACCACAGCCCCAAGTTTCTGCATCTTCAAAAGCGCATCTTCTGCGAATATCCCATGGGTGCAGGCGCAATATATCTTCTTTGCCCCAAGCTTTTTCACATCTTTTATGACTTCAATCATCGTATGTCCTGTGCTGACAACATCATCCACAAGAACGACTGACTTTCTGCTAAAATCATATCTCTCTTTGATTTTTATCCTTACAGTCTCTGAGCTATATCTCTTCTTCTTCAATACATCATAATCACAACCCACAATTTTTGCCACTCTCTGCGCCCATTGATAAGATTCCTGGTCTGGACCGAATATAAATGGATTTTTGATGTTATTTTTTATGAATTCTGCAATATCATCGACAGCTGTCAGTGTTTTTGACCTCATCTTGAATATTTCTTCAAGGCTTTTATACCTATGCAGGTGTGGATCTACAGTTATCAGTCCGTCAAGACAG
>JAHJBD010000118.1 GCA_018813725.1 Nanobdellota archaeon
ATATCACATCAAATACCACCATCTTTCTGTTGATAAGGTTTGTATCGATAGGTGACTTGTCAATATCTGGATGCATACCCACTGAAGTTGTATTTATTATACAGTCTACATTAAGATAGCTTATGTTAAGCCCATCATGAGCAGAGCCAAGCTGCTTTGCAAGCTTTGCTGCCTTCTCTTTTGTCCTATTGAGTATGATGATGCTCCCGCCAAGTTTTTTTATGCCAAACGCAATTGCTTTTGCAGCACCTCCAGCACCAAGGATTGCAAAAGATTTTCCTTTTATCCTCATCCTTTTCTCGATCGCTTTGATCGCTCCGATAGAATCAGTATTATATCCAAAAAGCCGGCTTCCTTTCTTTACTACTGTATTTACTGCGCCAATATCTTTTGAAGCGACAGAGATTTTATCAAGGTATTTCATCACATCCTTCTTGAAAGGCATGGTGATACTTAGTCCGGAAAACATTTCCTTATAATTCCTGAAAAAGCTTGCGATATCATCGACTAAAAAGTTCACATAAACTGAATTCAACCTGTCTTTTGCAAATGCCTTATTGTGTATGATTATTCCCTTTGACTTTGAGACAGGATTCCCTACCAAGCCATATATCTTAGTCTTACTATTAAGTCTATTTACCCTATAAAGGTTGATCATATTATCTAAGCTCATCTGGCCTGGAGCAGATTCTTTCCCGTCGATGCAGGCAAAAGTCATATAAGCGCCTAACCTTGGAGCCAATATCCTGCTTATCTCTCCTTTTTCGCCCATACAGACTGCGACAATCTTTTTTTTATCCTTTACAGCTTTTTTTATGAGGTTGAAGATATCTAAGTTATCATCTATTGAATTTGCATAGGTCACAATCTTGATAATATCTGAATTAAGTTTATTGATCTTATTGTATACTTCACCAATCTCGCGATTATCAGTCTTCTTAAAATTATGAAAGGATACGATAATCTTTGTCTTGCCTTTGTTCTTGATGATATCTTCAATCCCAACAGTCCTAAGCTCAATATCAACGTATTCTGCACCAAGATCAATAGCTTTCTTGATCAGCTGCACTCTTTTTTTCTCGCTCCCCTTAAAGTGGCCGCCCTCGTCTTTTCTCCTGATAGTGATAATCTTCTTTTTATCTATCCCTACGAGTTGAACTAGTTTCTTTTCATCCAGCGCCTTGATATGATCTAATCTTAGTTCTACTAAGTGATTAATTTTCCCAGCCTGTAATCTCGCCTGGTTTACAGTTGTTGCAATTATGGGTACAGTTATCATTTCATCCCTTTCATATCAATTAACACTTTTAATACAAGATCATCATCAACTTTCTGATTGTATATGGCTTTACCTATCCCTTCGAGAAGAACATATTCAACTACGCCCTTCCTTGCTTTTTTATCCTTTAAGGTTGCTTTTAAGATATCCTTAGCTTCGATCTCTGCAGGGATTGTGACAGGCAATTTCGCATCTGCTAAAGTGTGTGCTATCCTATCCACCTCACCCTGTTTTAATAGCCCGAGCTCTTGTGATATCTTGGACTCAGCTACCATCCCTATCGCTATTGCCTCACCATGATTCAGCTTGAAATTGCTCAGAGTTTCAACTGCGTGGCCGATTGTATGGCCAAAGTTTACTGTTTTCCTAAAGCCTGATTCTTTCTCATCCAACTCAACAATCTTGCCTTTTATTGCGCAGTTTTGTTTGATAAGGTCTATCAAGACTTTTTCATCCTTTTCATATATCTTATCAAGATTATCCTCTATGTAAAAAAGAAGGTCAATGTCCCATATCAATGCATGCTTGATGATCTCTGCAAGCCCGTTTGCGATCTGACGGTTAGGCAGGCTATTGAGCAAAGATACATCAATGACCACAAGCTTTGGTTGATGAAATGCTCCGATAAGATTCTTTCCCAAAGCATGATCTATTGCTGTCTTGCCACCAACAGAGGAATCTACATCTGCAAGCAAAGTGGTAGGCACTTGTACATAATTAATCCCACGAAATAATGTTGCTGCTACAAAGCCTGCTATGTCTCCGACAACTCCGCCGCCAAGCGCGATTATGACAGAATCTCTTCCTGCGCCAAATTTGATTATCTCATCTTCTAGCTTTGCTTTAACTTCTCTTGATTTGCTTTTCTCTCCTTGGACAAATGTCACAATCTCTGTCGCAATACCTGCGCCTTTCATCAGGTCTGATAATTTTTTTCCAAAAAGTTTTCCAGTCGTAGTGTCTGTCACTATGAAATATTTGGTTCCAAGTCTAGCTTTGACAAGCAGTGCAGGAAGATTTTCTAAAAGCCCGCTGCCTATCAAGATGTCGTATGATTCATCTATTTGCTTTTTCAGATTTATTCTAACTTTATCCATTTTATCTCCGCTGGCTTGAAGTTTAAGTCAGCTGCCTCTTTTTCATTTAAGTTTTTGATGATACCCCATAATACCCTCAAAGTACCGTTATGCGACACGATGAGCACATTTTCTTGATTTACACTCTTGATGAATGATTGCACTCTTTTCTTTATGTCTGCCAGGCTTTCGCCCCTTGGCGGTTTGACATTATACTTATCGTTTTCATACTTAACAAAATAGATCTTATCCTTTTTCTTGATATCTGAAAAAGTCAATCCAGTCCAAATGCCATAGCTCCTTTCATTAAGCTTTTTTGTCTTGAGCAGCCTGATATTACGGCCCTTGACTATCTCTTCTGCAGTCTGTATCGCTCTTGACAATTTGCTGGTGTAAGCGATATCAATCTTGTACCTTCTTAGCTCCGCTGCTGCTTTCCGGGCCTGATTGATACCCTTTTCAGACAAAGGTATATCCTTTATACCTTGCCTTCTGCCTTCTTTGACCCATGCAGTTTCTCCATGCCTTACCAGTATGAGCCTTTTCACAATTTCCTGCCAACAGCTTCAGCAATAAGCTTAAGCTCTTTCATAAGTTTTGCAAACTCTTCAGTTGACAATGTCTGATCTGCATCTGAGACTGCTTTCTCAGGATTAGGGTGCACTTCTATTATAACACCATCTGCTCCCGCAGCTACCGCTGCTTTTGCTATCGGTGCAACCAAACTTTTTTTACCGGTCGCATGGCTCGGATCAACTACCACTGGAAGATGCGTCATCTCTTTAAGTGCAGGCACTGCATTGATATCTAAAGTGTTCCTTGTATAAGTCTCGAAAGTCCTAATCCCTCTTTCACAAAGTATCACTTCCCTGTTTCCTTCTGACATGATATACTCTGCAGCAAGCAATAGCTCTTTGTATGTCGCCCACATGCCTCTTTTTAGCAGTACGGGCTTGTTGATCTTTCCAACTTCTTTTAGCAGAGGATAATTTTGCATGTTCCTCGTGCCTATCTGAAGTATATCAGCATATTTTGCCACCAATTGAACATCTCTCACATCAACAACCTCAGTTACTATCTTGAGCCCAGTAACATCCCTTGCCTTAGCAAGCAGCTTGAGCCCTTCTTCACCCAGACCTTGGAATGCGTAAGGCCCTGTCCTCGGCTTGAACGCGCCACCTCTCAATATCTGTGCGCCTGCCTTCTTGACAGCTTTGGCTGTATCGATTATCTGTTTCTCGCTCTCTACAGCGCAAGGACCTGCCATGACGATAATCTCATCGCCACCGATAACAATGTCTCCAACTCTTACTTTGCTAGGCTTATCCTTTGCTTCCTTGCTCACAAGCTTGTATGGCTGCAAGACCTCCATGACCTTCTCAACACCATTCATGGCCTTCAGTGAATCTATATGTATCACTCTTTCATCGCCGATTATTGCGACCACAGTCCTCTCTGTACCATGAAGAGGCACTGGCTTAAGCTTTTGCTCTTCAATGCTCTTCAATACATTGTCTATCTCTTCTTTTTTTGCATTCCTTTTCATTACCACTATCATTTTCACCCCTCGGTTTTGGTTTATTCGGCATCTGCCTTATTTTCCGCAACAGGGTATCCTGTTGCATAACATTAAATCTATCATTTTTAAAGTTAGTGGTCCCCGCAGTAGTTACACCAGGAGACAATCAAAAGTAAAAGAACCAATTAACTAGGAATAACTCATCCATTAAAGATGCTATCGTTTTTCCTAGTGATGTCATTAAGATAAAGAATAAGCCGGAATATATAAAGTTTTTGTGTTTTTTTATTATTTACCGCTTGAAATCCCTATAGAAAAGTATATAAATGCTAAGCAGCCTTCTGGTATTGCAAAAGAACTATGGTATCTCAATCAAGGTTTCCAGTGGATATAAGTGGATACAAGCCACTAGCATTCAATATTTCTGAGAGATTAACGCCAAAAGATAAAAAACAGCTTGAGACAAACATAAGTATTGTCCGAAACACCATTGTTTTCTTCACTTCACTTGCAAAAGCAAAAGGTCAAGGCGGCCACACAGGCGGAGCATATGATGTTGTTCCAGAATACCTGATAGCTGAAGCATTTGGAAAAGGAGATGGCAAAGTATATCCGGTTATATTTGATGAAGCTGGCCACCGTGTTGCTATCCAATATACGATGTCTGCTATCAATGGAGATTACGGCGACAAGGGTTTAGACAAATTGCTCAGCTATAGGGAATTTAAGAGCGGCCTTCCAGGACATCCAGAATTTTCTCTTGGCACTGCGAAGTTTGATTCAGGAAGATTAGGCCACATGTGGGGCGAAGTAAACGGTATTGCCATGGCAAACCCTGAAAAGAATGTTGTGATGCTAGGAAGTGACGGCTCTTTTATGGAAGGCGATGACGCAGAAGCAGCTAGGATAGCTGTTGCTGCAAATATTAATGTTAAGATATTATTTGATGATAATGACATAACAATAGCTGGCCATCCGCATGATTATATGAAAGGTTTCAGCATGGAAAAAACAGTTGCTGGACACGGCCTTAAGACTATTGTTATAGACCACAATAAGGGAGAAGATTTAGATGCTCTTTATGAAAACATCAAGAAAGCATTAACAACCCAAGGCCCAGTAGCTGTAATCAACAAAAGGCCGATGGCAATAGGTATCAAAGGTATAGAAGGCACTTCAAAAGCTCACGATGCTATCGATCCAGAAGTGGCTATCGAGTATTTTAAAGCTAAGAAAAACAGCAAAGCTATAGAGATGCTTAAGCTTGCGATGAATGCAGATAAGTCAAAGAAAAGGTCATATTCCGGAAGCTCAGAAGATGTTGGCTCATGCAGAAAACAGTTTGGAAAATCTGTAGCTGATATCTTAAAAGGGATGAAAGATAAGGACATCTTAAATTCTCTAAGGGTATTTGACCCTGACCTTGAAGGATCGACTGGCCTTAACACTATCAAAGCTGCACTAGATAAGAGTATTGCAAGCCAAGTTTACCATAATATTGGACCGCAGGAACGAGGGGGCATACTTGCTGCTGGCGGATTTGGATTAGGAAAAGGAAAGCAGGCTATATTTGCAACATTCGGCGCTTTCAGCGAGATGGTTATCAGTGAGTTAAACATGCTAAAGATGAGAAGAGAAAGAAACATGCTTATACATTTCTCTCACTCAAGCGAAGATGATATGTCTGACAACACTTGCCACTTTGGCTGGAACATAATGCTTCTTGACTCAGGAATACCTGCTGAAGATAGTATCAGGATTTATTTCCCAGGAGATGCTAATCAGATGGATAAGATTGTAAAGACAGTTTATCCTCAATCTGGAGTCAAAGTAGTATGCTCAACAAGATCAGAAGTACCTTTCATACTTGATAAAGATAAAAGATATTTTGGTGAAGGGTATAAGTTTTTGCCTGGCAAAGATGAAGTGATAAGGCAAGGCAAAGCCTATGTCATTGCCTATGGCGATATGTTATACCGGGCTTTAGATGCTGTAGAGAAAGCAAAAAAACAAGGTATTGATGTTGGTTTGATAAACCACCCAACATTGAATGTTGTTGACGAAGAGACTATGAAATTACTTAAAAGAGCGCCTTTTGTATTATTGGTAGAAAGCCAAAGTTATCTTACAGGAGTAGGTGTAAAGTTTGCTGACTGGCTCGCTGAAAGAGATATAAAAATTAATTACAAGCACATGGGCGCAACAAAGTCTGGTTTAGGCGGCCAGGAAGAACAGATACCATACCAAGGCCTTGCTCCTGAAGATATACTGGCTAAGATCAAAGCTTTAGCTA
>JAHJBD010000119.1 GCA_018813725.1 Nanobdellota archaeon
CAACATAAAAAGATTTCTCGTTCATCACTCCAGATAAAACGTCAAATAAACTCACTCTTCTTTCAAATGGTGTAAGTTCGACTGTCATGTTCAATTCTTTCTCTATCCATGCGACTGCTTCATACCTTCCGCCTAGTTCATCGATCAGGCCAAGATCTAATGCATCCTTGCCGCCCATTATCTGTGCCTGGTCAAACCCTTCTGAGATTGTCAGGTTCCTGTTCTTCATCACATCATCCAGAAAATAGGCATATATCGTGTCAAGGTGAGTCTGGAGCAACAGCTCTTCTTCAGCTGTCATCTCTTTTAATGGAGAACCGATATCCTTGTATTTTCCTGCCACAAGTCTTCGGTAGGTGACATTATATTTCTCCAAAAGGCCTGCAAACTCAATATAAGAGCCGATAACACCTACTGAACCAGTGATTGTCATCGGTGAAGCTACTATATGGTCTGTAGCTGAAGATACCCAGTATGCTCCTGAAGCCCCAACATCCCTTATCCATGCCACAGTTGTCTTGTTAGTCCTTTTTATTGCCCTTACGATCTCTTCTGAAGCAACAGCTGTGCCGCCTCCAGAATTAACCCTGAAGAGTATCGCCTTGATCTGAGGATCTTTGTCTGCTTTTTCGATCAGCTTTACAATGGAATCAGATGATGCATACTCGGTGCCGAAGGGTCCTGCTTCGCCTGAAGCTATCATCCCTTCAACTGCAATAACAGCAACATTTCCATCTCCTTCAAGATCACTGCTAATCGAGAGCGAGAATATACCAGCTATCAATAAGGATAGGATAAAAAGCATCCCTAGAAAGATAACGATCCATACAACTGGTTTTTTCATCTATTCACCTTTTTTTGATGCTTCGAAAACATCCTGCCTGCCTTTTTTCAGCTTATCAAGGATCTGGTCTTTTGCCATCTCGAGGAGGCCTATCGCTTCCTGAGGACTGACCTTGTCCATCTTCATCTGTGTCTGTATCTGCGGACCCATGATATTGAACTGTACTGCAAAGATCTTCTTTTCCATCATATCATCACCTTTTCAACAACTTTTGTCTTAGTGAGCATCTCAGTAAGCCTTCTGTTCTCTGTGTTAAAGAGCATATAAAGCGGATCAACTATCCATAAGAATATGAACGGTGAAAATAGCAGCCAGAAAAGGTTTCTAACAAGGCATTGCCAGAATGTTAATTTACCTGTATCTGATACAATAGTCAGCTTAAACAGCATCTTTCCCACTGTCTGGCCAAACTTTGATTCTAGGACTGTAAAATAGAACAATGCAAGAATCCCAATGGTCACTACGATTGCGCTTATCAAAGACATTGTTTCTGGATTTGCTTGGACAAAACTCTGGGTCTCAGACATTGAAAGGCCCTGAGGCAATAACCTTGACAATATTTCCTGAAATGGAAAGATGATAACAATGTTGATGATAAGAAGATCAGCAGCAAATGCAGCAATTCGCTTCCAGATGTTTGCATTAACATCCATCAGTTTTTTTCTTGGCATCAATACTAATTAACAGCAGTTGTTTTTAAATATTTCTCTTATTAGGGCTTCATCCAAAAATACAAGCTTCGCTTGGTTAGCATCGGCTTCAGCCTTGATATTGATGGTAATAAGCTGACTTCCCTGTAAGGGTCGTCACCCTGTCAGCTTTGATTTTGATGATTAAGAGGCTTACGCAGATTGATGCTAACCCATTTTTTGGATTTAGCCTGTTATTAGCTTATTCGTTTAGTAATAATTTATTACAAACATATTTATAAGGGGGCTCTAGTTTTCTTTGATTATGAAAAGTATATTGGAAGTGTCAAAAAAGAAAGTGCTTGTCATAGATGGAGCTATGGGAACCATGCTCATGAAAAAAGGCCTTTCTAAAGGCTGCACTGAACTATTAAATGTTGAGAATCCTGATGCTATCAAGGAGATCCATAAGGCTTACAAGGATGCTGGCGCTGATATCATTATCACAAATACATTTGGATGTAACAGGCTTAAGCTTGGAGAAAATGCTGACAGGACAGTTGAGATTGCATCTGCTGGAGTGGCAATAGCAAGAGATGCATGCCCAGACTGTATTATTGCAGGAGAGATCGGTCCACTAGGAAAATATATTGAACCTCTTGGTGATATTACGTTTGATGAAGCCTATTGCATTTTTTCTGAGCAGGTTAAGGGCCTACAAGAAGCTGATGTGATCATAATATCCACAATCTCAGACATTAAAGTCTTGAAAGCTGCAATATTAGCTGCTAAAGATAACTGTAAACTTCCGATCATCTCTTCAATGACTTTCCAGGGCAAAAGGACCTCAACCGGAACTGATGTTGAGACTTATACGGTTATTGCTGATGCCATGGGGGCTGATATAATAGGAGTTAACTGTTCAGAAGGGCCTGAAGGGTTATTGGATGTTGTAAGTACCATTGCTGCAAATACTGATAAACCGATAATTGTACAGCCAAATGCAGGAATGCCTTCAATGGATGGACAGTATAAACAGACTGCAAAGGATTTTGCAAGTTTTGCTGAGAAGTTTTTGGCTTTGGGTGTGAACATTATAGGTGGGTGCTGTGGCACAACACCAGAGCATATCAAAGCTGTATCTCAAAAGGTTAAAGGTAAGAGTCCAGCAGTACGGAAATATGCACCAAAGACAAGATTATGCTCAAGACTGAAAACTGTTACGATTGGAGGCAAGACACTTGTTGTCGGAGAAAGGATAAACCCTACAGGCAAGAAGGCGTTCCAAGAGGAATTAAACCAAGGGAAAACAAGCTATATCAGGGACCATGCGATAAAGCAGGTGTCAGAAGGAGCTGCTTTCCTTGACATAAATGTTGGAGTTGCAGGTGGAGATGAAAAAGAGAGCCTGCCAAAAGCGGTTTCAGTTGTGCAATCACTGGTTGATTCGCCGATCGTGATTGATACATCAAATTTTGAGGCACTTGAGCTTGCCTTGAAAAAGTCAGATGGAAAACCTTTGATAAACTCGGTCAATGGGGGAGAGAAATCTTTGAAAGCTGTGCTGCCTTTGGCAAAGAGGTATGGTGCAGCGATAATCGCTCTGGCTCTAGATGAAGAAGGCATACCAAAAACTGCAGAAAAGAGGATTGAGATAGCGCAAAGGATAATAGACGAGGCTTTGAAGCTAGGGGTCAAAAGGGAAGATATAATAGTTGATTCTTTGGTGCTGACAGTTGCGACTAACCCTGAGAATGAAACAATCATACTTGATGCAGTGAAGGAGATAAAGAAGCTTGGTTACAAGACAATACTCGGCGTAAGCAACATATCGCATGGACTGCCGAACAGGTCAGAGATCAATTCTAAGTTTTTGACAAAGGCATCAAAAGCTGGTCTTGACCTTGCTATATTGAACCCTACTGATAATATTTTGATGGAAAACACAGACATCGAGGTTTTTAAGGCAAAAAAGGTCGAGATTGACAAAGATCTTCCGATTGAAAAGAGACTCTATCTTGCCATACTTTACGGAGACCAAGATAATATCATCAGCATGGTTGATGAGGGTTTAAGGTCACTGAAAGCGATGCAGATCAACAATATACTTGTTGATGCGCTGAGTGAAGTTGGAAAAAAGTTCAACTCTCAGGAATATTTCCTGCCTCAGGTGCTAGGTTCTGCAGAAGCTATGAAAAGAGCGTTTTCGCGTCTTAAAGAAGAATTTAGCAAAGAGGGCGGTAAGCCTCGAGGAAAAGTTTTGTTTGCTACAGTTGAAAATGACATACATGACATTGGAAAAAATATTGTTATCACGCTTCTTGAAAGCCATAACTATAAGGTTATAGACCTTGGTGTAAATGTTGCTAAAGAAAAGATAATTGAGGCTGTAAAGAATGAAAAGCCGGACATCCTTTGCCTTTCAGCTCTGATGACGACAACTGCTATTGAGATGGAAAAGGTTATTAAAGAGCTGCGGAAAGATGGTATCAATATTCCAGTCCTTCTAGGCGGAGCAGTAATCACAGAAGAATTTACATCACAGATCAAAGGCAAATATGCAAAAGACGCATTATCTGCAGTAACAAAAGTTAATGAGTTGATACAATGAAGATAACAGAGATGATAAAAAATAAAGGGTTTACAAGATCTGTAGAGCTTGTGCCTCCAAGAAATGGAACAGACCCTGCTGAGATATTTAGCAAGGTTGCGCTTATCAAAGATAAGGTGGATTTTGTTTCAGTCACAGATGGTGCTGGCGGAAGCTTAAGAGGAGGGACTCTTGCCATATCGCACCTTGTACAGGAGAATTATGGTATCAAGAGCATGGCTCATTTTGTATGCAGGGAACGTACCAAAGAACAGATAGAAAACAATCTTGTTGATATGCATTATTTTGGTGTAAAGAATGTGCTTGCGCTTAGGGGCGATGCTCCAGCTGGCTCTGCAGAGGGTTGGATCGGGGAATATGAGTATGCTTACAAGCTTGTAAAACAGATATCTAACATGAACAAAGGGATATATCTTCCAAGAAAAGGGCAGGATGTTTTACATAGAGAAGGTGTAAAGACAGATTTTTGCATATCTGTTGCAGGTCATCCTGAAGATCCGATTCAAAGTGAGGTTAGCCATCTTAAGGCAAAGATTGAAGCAGGGGCGACGTGCATAATAACACAGATGATATTCTCATTTGATGAATACAAAAATTATGTGGAAGGGTTGCGGCAGAATGGGATTGATCTACCAGTAATAGCCGGCATCAGACCGCTTACAACATTAAAGCAGGCAGAATCTGTTGAAAACTTTTTTGGGATCAAGATATGCTCAGAACTGAAAACTGGTCTAGAGAAGGAAGGGTTTGGCTTGCAGTATGCAAAAGAGCTGATCTCGTCACTTAAAGAGTACGGTGCTGCAGGCGTTCACCTTTTTGTGCTCAATGAAGTTGAGATTGTTGGTGAGTTGTTCTAAGGAAAACATTTATAAATCGTCTACATAATCTAATCTAAAATGAGCAAGAAGAAGGAAGAAGAGCAGAAACAACAAGCACTGCAGGAAGAAATATCAAGAACAAGGCTTCCGCGCGGTAATCAAGTTCTAGGTGTTCTTGACCAGAGGCTCGGCGCTTCAAGGGTTAAGGCAAGGTGCCTTGATGGAAAGGAGAGGATATGCAGGATACCTGGAAGGCTAAAGAGAAGGTTATGGGTCAGAGAAGGGGACATCATAATAGTAGAGCCATGGGAGTATGGCGGCGATGAAAAAGGCGATGTACTGTTTAAATATTCCAAAGCGCAAATAGAATATCTAAGAAGAAAAGGTTATCTTAAGCAGATAGACGATTGGGAAGAATTCTAATAATTAATTTAAAAAAATAAAAAAAGAGAAGATTTACTCTTGAGTTTCGTCTCCAAAATCTTCACTATCACTTTCAGGCTCTTCATCTGAAGAAGCTGCTGCATTTCCATTACCTGCAGGTGCTGCTCCTTCTCTTTCGCTGCCTTTCTGGATAAGCTGAATGTTCTGTGCCTGAAGACCTTTGTCAGTCTCGCTTGGATAAAAAGATACCAGATCATTATCCCTAATAAATGTGCCTTTAGGTATTGATGTAAAGTGCACAAAATATTCCTTTGCATCCTCGCCCTGAATAAAACCGTACCCTTTTACTCTATTAAACCATTTTACTGTTCCTTGCATTTTTAATCCTCCACTGCTGGCTTCACCAGCTGATTTGTAGCACAAGTGCTAATGGGTTTTTAAAGTTTTTGGATAAAAAGGCTGGCAGAGGATTACACATATTCACCACTCTAGAATAGAAATGTTTAAATAATTGGCTTTGTTAGCTATACATCATGGGGGAGAAAAAATTAAGTTATTTTCTTATGGACATTATCATATTGATAGTGTTTTTAGGGTTTATAGAACTGATATTCACGACAACAAAATTCAACTTTTTGGCTGAATTATTCATAACAGTAATCTTGCTATTCCTGGCATTTATCGGCCTTATGGGATTTTTTAACAAGAAAAGGTGGAGCACAGTATTATTGTATTTTGTTTTCCTAATATTAACACTAAACATCCTATTGTTTAGGTATCATGGCAGAAAGTCAATGGGAATATTGCTATTGTCAACACTGGGGCTGCTTATGGCTCTTGGTCACATAAAAAAGAAAGAACCAGAGTTTGTTGAGAATGTCAAAGAAGAGTTTACACCTGGAAAGTATCTTGCATCAAAATCAGGTAAGACTTACCATGCGCCAAAGTGCGACTGGGCATTGAAGATAAAGGAAGCTAACAGAGTATGGCTTGAGACTGACGATGAAGCCAAGAAAAAAGGGTATAAGAAGCATTCCTGCCTTGAATAAGATTTATGTATAGGATCTGATTTCTAGCTGAATATTCACAGTTATTCAATCCAGTTCTTCTGTATAAGTATTACCCTCAGCCTGGCACTGTCTTGGAAATGATTCCATTACTGGATTTTTAGCTGCTACACAACTTTTAAAATCTGTAACCCTAAACTGCTCTTTGAACTCATCACAGTATTCTTCCCACATGCGCTGGCACTTATCAGTAGAGGGGCACCATTGGTATCCTGCTGTACCTATGCATCCATGCTCATCCCTATCTCCTCCGAACAACGGCTCGTGCTTGCATGCTGTCAGGATAATCAGCACTATTGCTAAAATTATCATATATCTTTTCATCTTATCACCTTTTCCAGTAATGTATTATCAATAAGACAGCTCCTATTGTGATAAAACTATCTGCAAGATTGAAGGTAGGCCATATCCGAAAATCAATAAAGTCTATAACATAGCTAAAAGATATCCTATCGATAAGGTTTCCGATGGCTCCGCCAAGGACAAATCCAAAACCTAGCCTTGGGAGCTGTTTATCTGGAACTTTATCCATATTGTATAATATTGTTCCGATGATTATCAGCGAGACCCAGATCAAGCCAGTATTAAATCCTCTGAATATTCCAAACCCTGCGCCTGTGTTTTGTGTATATGTAAAATGCAGAATGTTTGGTATTAGTGGAATGGACTGGAAAAGCTGCATCTTTGCAACAAAGAATTTTGCAATCTGGTCTATCAAGACAATTATTCCTGCAGTCAGAAAAACATAATTTTCTTTTTTCATCTATTCACAGATTCAAAAGCAAGCCGCTCAATATTTGCCAGGCGCTGGTTGATAGAGTCTATGGCTGATTTCAATGAATCAAGCTTGTATGATACTATCTCAACATCCCTTTGAAGCTTATAATCAGCAAACTCATTTGTCTGGTCAATAGGTGGTGGAGGAGATGGTGGTGATTGGTGAGATTGCATCCTTGGTGGAGGTGCTCCGAAAGGTTTCATCCCGCCGCCAAATCCAGTTGGTGAAGCCTCGATTGAAGCTGTTGGCTGCTC
>JAHJBD010000120.1 GCA_018813725.1 Nanobdellota archaeon
GAAATGGGCTGTCAAATTCTTTTTCAACAGCCTTATCAAATCCAAGTATATCCTTATACATGAATGTAGGTGTCAAAGTTCCTGACATGAATATTACAGAATGCGCTCTGTCAGCAACCTCTTTTGTCAAAAGTGAAGGGTCAAGGCACCTGTATGATAGTTCAACATTATCTCCTTTGCGTGATATGATCCTTGCAAAACCTTCATCCTCGCCAGTCCACTGGTCAAGAAAATTTCCAACACTAGAGACAAAGCTTCTTTTCTGCTTGCCTTTTATCTCTTCTCCTGCAAAAGTAAGGTTATTTATCGTGCTGTCATAATCACTGTAAGAATTAACTTTCTTTACAAACTCATACATCTTGATATTTGCTTCATCTGGTACAGATAGCTCTTCAATGGAATTTTTAACGCCCATAAGCTGTTCAGACACTTCATTATAACCAAACTTATCAGCTTCTTTGATCGCAGCTTTAAGTATGAATGAATTTACCTTTACAGTCAAAAGCTCTCTTACTCTTTTTGGAACATTATGGGCTTCATCAACGATGATTATGCACTTCTCAAGCTCTATGCCTGCCTTTAAAAGAAACCCATCCCTTATCTTTGGATTAAAAATATAGTTATAATCAGCTATTATCACATCTGCTTTCTTGGCCAGCAACGCAGCCATCTCATACGGGCACAGCTCTTCGCATTTATCTACAAAATCTTCAACATGTAAAGGTGATAGAAGCTTTAGCTCAGAAAGCAGGCTGACGGCTTTTGGGGTTGGTTTTGTTGAATCTTTGGTATTATTGAAGAATTCGCAATTATTATCCTCTCTAAGTTTTTTGCAGTAATCTGCAAACTCACCTGATGTTAGTATCTCAACCGGTTTTTTGCACATCCATTTCTTTCCGATGATGTCAACAGTCCTTATACTGATACCATGCTTCTTCTTGATCTGCTTTAGAGTATCTATGGCAATCTTATGCTGAGTATGCCTTGAGGTAAGGAAAAATACAGTGAGCTTGTTCTCTTTGGCAAACTCTATAGCTGCTGGGAGTGTTGCAGCAGTCTTACCAAGTCCAGTAGGCGCATGCACTATCAGATGTTTTTTCTGTTTGAACGCATCTACAACTTCTTTGATCATCTCATCCTGGATTTCACGGATGTCATCATGCGGAAAATAAGAATTATAACTCATCTTCTCATCTAATGTAGGTACATTTATAAGCTTTATTATTATTATTATTTTCATTCTAGCCTATTCTCTCGTCGACAAAATTCAAGAAAAACAAAACCTTTATATAGAACATAATGATTACTCAAAACTATATTTTAGAAGACAATAGGGGGTTTATCAATATGGATAATAAAGAGATATTCAATGTTTTTTTCCGTGAAAAGCCAGCGATGATGCTAGTGAACCTTAAGAACGCAAAGGCAAACACTTACGCTTCAAGCCTGGCAAAGCAGATAGACTGCACATATTCTCATGTTGTAAAGATTCTTCAGGAGATGGAGAAAGAAGGCTTGATCAATTTTGATAAGCAGGGAAGATTAAAGCTTCTTACACTGACCAAGAAAGGCCAGGATATAGCTGATCATATCGATAACATAAGGCTTATGCTTTAATTGCCTTATTCTTTTAGACTTATTTTACATTTTCTTCCAAAGAAATTTTTCTCAAGATTTCGTTGGCGATCTTTATGAATTCTTGTTCTTTTTCAACAGGTATCATAGCGCCAGCAGCATGCATATGTCCGCCAGCTTCACACCCTTCAATCCTGTCTGTGATGCTCTTTATTGTAGCCCTTAGGTCGACTTCTTGGTTTAGTCCTGCAACTCTTAGTGATGCTTTTATCGTACCATCCAGTAGGTCAGCCATCGACAGGATATAAGTACCATCCTTGATATCATTTGACCTTGATATGATTGAACCTAATGTTCCGGCGATAGTAGGTAATATCTTATCCCTGGCATTTATGATTATATAGCCATCCTTCTTTATCACATCCTTAGAGTTCTGGTTTTTTTCATACCACTTTATCGCATTGACAATCTCTTTCTTATATTCAAGGAGGCTTTGTATAGCCCTCTTCTTGGTCTTGGTATCACCTAAGCATGCACCTATGCCGAGCGAAGCCTTGTTCATCCTTCCGCATGCATTAAGCAGAGTTGAGAATTCCTTGACATCACGAGTTGGTGATTCTTTTTCTTCGTTAGGAAGGATGTAGACATTACCTAATATCTCTTCAGGGTTTTTCTCGCCCAATCGTTTCATGATAATACCTGTGCAAAGTTTTTGCATCTCTTCCTGGTCAAGGTGCACGATCTTTTTCCATTCTGTGCCTCGTTTTGGATTGATCCCTATCTGCTGCAGAAACTGGATAGCTCCTGATTCAGATCCAGTGACACCAGGTATGTAGGGTGTTGTGCAGTACTCAAGCACCTTATGCACTGGCCTTGTCTGCGCACCAAAGATCCTTAACCCTTGTATTACTTTCATATTGCCATGCTTGACAGCATCTTTTAGTATCTCATCATTAAGTTTGGAAAAGCCATTGTCCTCTTGCACATCACCGATAGCGCCTATCACTGCGATATGCGCAAATTTCTCCATATCTTGATTAACAGCTTTTGTAAAGAAATAAACAACACCTGCTCCTGATATCTCCCTGCTGCCATCAATGCCAAACATGTGTGGGTTGACATGTATGATATTTTGAGATTCAACAGCCTCAGGTTCGTGGTGGTCAAATATCAATATCTTCTTGTCACCTAGCTTTTCCTTAAGATAGCTTAACTGGCCGCTGCCAAGATCAGTGAATATGAAATATTTGTATGGCTCCAAAGCCAGAGTATCTATAACCTCTTTCTTTAGCTGCGTGACAATAGATATGGAATATTTCATGTTCTCCTTGTTAAGGAGTTTTATCATAAGCGAGCTTGCTGCAATGCCGTCGGCATCAAGGTGGCTTATCAGTCTGACAACTTCATTCTTGTCAAGCTGACTGAACTTTTCAGCAGCATCTCTTACATGTTTTTTAAATCCGTCAAAATCCATTTTAGAATTACTTTTTAATCACACAAAACAAGTTTATATTCTTTATGGTTGTGAAAGATATACTATTCACCAAATCTTCTGTCTCTTGTCTTGAACCATGATATGGCAGATATAAGATCTTCCTTGGAAAAGTCAGGCCATAATGTATCAGTAAAATAAAGCTCAGCATAAGATGCCTGCCATAATAAGAAATTCGAAAGCCGTTTCTCACCGCCAGGCCTTATCATCAGGTCAACATCATCTGCCATGAATAGGTTCTTTTTGATCGAATCTTCACTCACATCAACCCCTTTCTCAATAACCTTTTTCACAGCTTCAACAATCTCAAGCTTGCCCCCATATGCCATGGCAAGATTAAGGATATATTTATCATAGTGATCGGTCTCATCCATCAGTTCCTTCATCCTTTCCTGCATATCATTTGGAAACATATCGAGTTTGCCCACAAACCTTATGCTGACCTCGTTCTTATGTATGACACTGTCCTTTTTCTTTAGCTCAACGATTTTTTTCCTGAACATGTCAAAAAGCGAATCAACCTCATGTTTTTCTCTATTGAAATTCTCAGTAGAGAAACAGTAAAGGGTTATCTCTTTGATGCTGAGCTCTTTTGCCCATTCCATGAGTTTCTTGATCTTGTTAAAACCTTGCTCATGACCCTTTGATGTGGGCTTTCCATGGTTCTTGGCCCACCTTCTGTTTCCGTCTAGTATTATAGCTATATGCATGAGCCAAGAAAAACCGTATAATGTTTAAATGCTTTGCGTAATAATAGTCGGTATCTTGTTCTAGTAATTCATGTCGTTAGTTATCTTTTCAAAAAGCTTGATGAAGAGTTCTTTAGGGACATCAAGTCCTGCATCGACAAATGTTTTGGCAAGCTCAAAACCTACTTCTTCACCGTCTCTGATCTTAAAATTGATAAGTTTTGATAGGGTATAATTGCACAGATAACCTTCATTCATCTTTATGGCAACATCTTTTGTCTTATAATTGATCTTTAGGTTATCTCGATTGAAGAATACAGAATCTACATTGTGCCTTGAAAATTCCCATTCAATAAGATCCCTTATTATACCGCGCATCTCCCTGTTCTTGATGTATTCATTGATATCATCGATCTGATGAAATGAAAAGAAGTCAGCATCATCAGCAATATTATAAGCATAAACTCGGCCAAGGTATGCTTTGACTTTCTGCCTTGCACCCTTTCCTTTCTTCTTATTGCCCTTCCACTTATTTTCAACAAGATATGCATAAGGGTATATTTTTCCTTTTTTGTTCTTGATATTTTTTACTCTAAAATAAGCCATATAGTGTGAATTAGGCACCAGATATTTAATACTTTCCTTTTGGATATAAACTCCTATATTCCCAGAATTATGCCTTTTCAGAGCTTCTTTATTACCGCACCAGAAGGACTAGATTCAGCAAACACTTCAGAATGGAACCTATACACCCTGCATTCGTCAAAATTTAGCCATGTATCAGCTTTCATACCTGCTTTCAAACATGTTTGGTCTAAGAACTGTTTTGCATTCCAGCGATATTCAACAGCTACTTGAGGTAGCAATAATCCGCTGTGGAATGTTCCTCTCACAATAAGTCCATCCCTGCCTATCTTTATCATCTTAAGATAGTCTTCAGGATTTCTTACATGCAGCAATCTTGGTGGAGTTAGAACTGACACCTCTATCCTTATCTGTGAAAATTCCTTTGCTGATAGTGCTGGAAACCTTGGGTCACCGAATGCAGCTTCTGAAGCAGCTCTCACAATTGCGTCATGAAGTTGATATACCGGTTCCGGAAACCCGATGCAGCCTCGAAGCCTGTCTCCAAGGTATATTGTGACAAAGCAGCCCCTTAGCTCAGAAAACTCCTTTTTAATCTTTGTAGACGGACTATAAGCACTTTTGCTAAAATATGATGCAATAGAATTTCTTGCAATATCTATTAACAATTTACCTTGTTCTAAGGTAAGCATTTCACACCTCTTTTTTTATTGAAAAACTTATTTTACTTCTTTTTTGAAGGCTTCTAAAAACTTATCACTTGTTTTCTTGATCCTTTCAGCAGCAGAAACCAGCACTTTCTTGATATCTTCCCCGTCTGTCTCGACGATAAATCTTGGGTCAGATGTAAGTGGGTGCTTGATTGAATAGGTAGCTACCTTCACATGGCTGTCTTCCTGAAGCTCTTTTTTCAGTATGTTGCATAGTGTATGGGTTGCTCCCTTTAGCTTGAAGATGATCTTGTTTTTCTTTTGTTCAACTACGTCTATATCCATTATTTCACCCTGCTCCTCGCAAATTAATCTTTATTTATATATTTAACTGTTCTCGACGGACTAATCTTAAGAAAGTCACTTTTATCCTCTGTATCCTCTTTGAGTGGAACTTCATTGTCGACTTAAGGGGAAAATCAAAATCTATCTCTCTACTGACGCTGTATCCTTTATCGTCGGCAAACCTCTTGATGAAACTTTTGCTCTCACTCATGTGCAATGTCCAGACAACTGGCGCACAAGAAAATGCCTTTTCAACGAACTTTTTGTCCGCATGCCTCACTTTTACTCCAAAAGGGGGGTTTTGTATCACTAAGTCTACCTTTTGATCAAAC
>JAHJBD010000121.1 GCA_018813725.1 Nanobdellota archaeon
CTGCACAAAAGCACATGAAACTTTTGGCTGTAAAAGAAGGTGTAGATACCAATGAAGGATCTATAGCAGATCTTTATCTTGAGACACAATCAGGAAAAGGCAGGGTATTTATTGATACATACCCTCTTACACAGTTTGACACACAGATATCTACAAGGTATGCAAGGGATGTTGCTTGTGATATATTGAATAAGCAGTGCCTTGATAAAGATTTTATCTATACTATCAAAGCTGATACGGTAATTGTTGCAGGACCATCAGCTGGAGCAGCAATAGCTGCACTCACAATAGCCGAGCTTATGGGTTTTGAGGTGGATGAGAGCATTGCTGTAACAGGCACGATAAATTCCGGCGGCTTGATAGGGCCTGTTGGCGGACTAAAAGAGAAGATCGAGGCAGCTGCTGCTTTTGGATTGAGCAAAGTAATGATCCCTGCAGGAAATTTCAATATCACTAACAAGACTTCAAACAAATCAATAAGTTTGGTAGATTATGGCGTGATAAAAGGAATAAAGGTAATACCAGTTTCGACAATAAATGATGTCTTGGCAGAGCTGACAGGGAAAAAGCTAAAAGAGCCAGCAGGCGAGATAGAGGTTAATCCTAAATTTCAGCAGATGATGAAGAAGTTAGCTCTTGACCTATGCAACAGGGCAAGGGTACTGCAGAAGGAAGATGCTGAAAAGCCAGAAGATGAAGAATATAATATCACTAACACATTATTAACTAAAGAGGTTGAAGGGCTGCTTAACAAAAGCAAGAAAGCTTATCAAGAAGAAAAATATTATTCTGCAGCATCATTTTGTTTTGGAGCAAATGCTAAACTTTCTTATCTAAATGCGCTTAAGAAGAATTATTCACAGGCAGAGCTGAAAAATATGATAGCTGAGCTTGAAAAAGAGATAGATTATATTGAGAATGAGATAAATGATGTAAGAAAGGTTTCTATCAGTGACCTTGAAGCATTTGCTGCTGTGAGAGAAAGGATTTTAGAGGCGAGGTATGTAATAGAAGATGCGAAAAAGAATGATAGCGATATACAAGTCTATCCGATCATATATGCTGGTGAAAGAGTATATTCTGCAAAATCATGGCAGAGCTTTTTTGGATTTGGAGGAAAAGGTATTGACCTTAGCAAAGAGAGCCTAAAAGGATCTTGCTTAAAAAAAATTAAGGAGGCTCAAGAGAGGTATGAGTATGTCAAGTTCATCACAACAATCGACCTATTTGATACTGAGAAAGGGATAAGCTATGCAAAAGAGGATTATAATAGTGGCGAATATGAGTTATGCCTTTTTAAAGCAAGCAAAGCAAAGGCAGAGACAGATGTTATACTGAACATATTAGGGGTGACTGACAGCCAGGTTAGGGATATCACTGATAGGAAACTAAACATTGTAAAAAATGAGATAATAAAGGAGATAAAATCTGGCAATTATCCAATAATAGGGTATTCATACTATGAATATGCTAATGTCTTAAAAGAAGATGATGCTCACTCTGCGCTCATATATGCTGAGTATTCCTTAGAGTTAAGTAACCTTGGTATGTATTTTGAAGCCAAAAAGCTTGATGCCTGGTTTTTCATAATACTAATCGGTGTTATAGTTGCTGTTACTGGGTTTGGACTGCTATTCAAACCAAAGAAACAAATTAATAAAAAGAAAGTGATCAAAAAACCCGGCAGAATACCGAAGTATCCTGCTGGGAAAAAGAGGTGATAGATTTTTGACAGCAACTTGCGCCACTGTCGATAATAAAGTAGTTAAGGTGATATTTAAACTTTGTGCCTGAATATCATTCCATAGTGGTGACAAAAATCAAGAGAATTGTAATATTAATGCTAGTATTGGCAACTGGGTGTGCTGAGATTTTAGAGCTTATCGAGGAGCCAACTGGCGCTGTAGTATACACTGTGCCTAAAGAGGAAGGCTCTATTGATGTTTATTTCTGTCCCATTGAGAACTGTTCTAGTTATATGTTAAATGCTTTGGAAGGGGCTAAACAGAGTATCCATTGCGCATTGTTTGACCTAAGGCTGCCTGAGATACTAGGAATATTAAAGGATAAAAGCAAGCAGATAGATGTTAGGGTTGTAGTGGATAATGAGAACAAAGAGTATGCAATTGGCAAGATATTCAGGTATGATACAACGTCACAGTACAGCCATAATAAGTTCTGTGTGATTGATGGGTCAATAGTTACAACTGGCTCATTTAATCCTACTCCTAATGGGAATTATAAGAATAATAATAATTTCTTGATAATTGATTCGTCCTTTATTGCACAGAATTATGAGGATGAGTTTCTAGAACTATGGGGAGGTCAGTTTGGAAAAGGCGAGGCTGTAAAGTATCCCTCTTTGTTTTTAGATGGAATGAGGGTTGAAACATATTTTTGCCCTGATGATGACTGTGATAAGCATCTGATAGATGAGATACGAAAGGCTACTTCAAGCATATATTTTATGACATTTTCTTTTACACATGAAGAGGTTGCTGATGAGATACTGTATAAGGATGTTGATATCAAAGGAGTGTTTGAGAAGCTGCAGGCTGGTAGTCAATATTCACAGTATGAGCGTATGAAAGAGTTTGGATTGGATGTGAAAAAGGATAGTAATCCTGCAAACATGCACCATAAAGTGTTTATCATCGATGAAAAGACAGTTGTAACTGGTTCAACTAACCCTTCTAAATCCGGGTTTTATTCAAATGATGAAAATATGGTGATCATAGAAGATGAAGGTATTGCTTCTATGTTTATGGGGGAGTTTTGGAGGGTTTGGGGATAGTTTTAAAAATAATTAATAGTTCATGATATAAAATGCAAAAACA
>JAHJBD010000122.1 GCA_018813725.1 Nanobdellota archaeon
AAGCCCTGTTCTATTCGTCCGTTAGGACTTGATTTTTAGTGCAACGATGCCGAAGGCAAAAAATCAAAGTAATTTCAGGGGCGTATTCAATCAAGCGAACACAGTGAGCCATCAAGAATAAGTATCAAGGGGCAATTATCATTTTTTTTCGTCGTGGGGGGAATTCCGTTTTTTGCTTCTTTCCATAAAAATTAAAAATTTTTAGGGCACCAGAAATCTTAGATTTCTTAGTGTTTCTAAAAAAAGAAGATAGAAGGGGCGTCTTATTCTGTTATTTTATTTCTCCATTGCTTTTTTTCTTAATTTTTCGGGCATTTTTTCAATAGCATATCTTAAAGCTGTTCTTGGCATAATCTTCTTATTTTTAATAATATAATCAAAGACTTCTTTTTGATGTGATTCACTTGCAGATTTTAGCATCCAGCCATATCCTTTCTGGACAAGATCATCTTGGTCTTTAATCAGAATATCTGCAATCTCAAAAATGTCTTTTAGAAATTTGCCTTTTCTCGCAGGAATTATTAAAGTTACAGAAGAAGCTCTCTTAATCCAGCGATTATCAGATTTTGCCCATTTTTTTAATTCTTTGATATAGCTCGGAAACATAACAACAAAAGCTCCGATAGTATGATTGCATAGAGTATCACAAGTTGCCCAATTATCAATATATTTTTCAAGCCATTTTTCAAATATTAAGAAGTCTTTTTCTTCATAGATTTTATTTAGATTATAAGACCAGTTGCATGCAATAAATGATTCTTCCATAAAACCAGAAGCGAACAAATCTTCACAAAATCCGAATATTTCTTTCTTATCTATATCTTTTATTTTATTGTAATGGCTCTTTGAGATTTTGCTTACTATTGCTGTTTTAATGCCATACACTTTAATTTTTTCTTTGAAGAATTTTTGAGCAGTGTTTTTTGTGTGTTCATCTATATTCTCTTTCAGTTCTTTTCTTAAATCCTGCAAGATTTGGTTTGTCATATATTTATCACTCTATTTTTATTTGAAATTGAATAAGATAATTAAATCCTAAATCTGTAAAACCAACTTTTCTAAAACCAAATTTTACTGCGGATTCTTCAATTTGTTCTGCATCTAATCGCATTTGTTCAGGAGGACCATAAGATAAATCCTTTTTACTGCATTCAATAATCGCCAAACGACCAGAAGGTTTGAGTATTCTTTTTATCTCTTTGAATATATGCTCTTTGTGTTTCTCAAAATCCAACCCATGCAACACAGTTGCGATAAAACAAATATCGATACTTTTGTCTTTGATTGGCAATTTTTTTGTAATGTCAGATGTATTTGATTCAATGTTTATTATACCTAATTCTCTTATTTTTTCTTTGAAGATAGAAATAGAGTCTTCTTGCCTATCTAAAGCATATACCTTTCCTGAATTGCCAACGATTTTAGAAGCATGAATAACATAATCTCCAGCTCCGCAACCAATATCAAGAAATACATCTCCTTGCTTAAGACCTAATTCCTTAAAGATTATATCAGGATTCTGCATATGATAGCTTGTTGGTGCTTTTTTGTGTTTGCAGTTGTCTTTATTTTCCATTTTACCTATGTAATTAAATATTTTGGTTTGTATATAAATGTTCTTCTGTTTTTTATTTTAGACGCCCCTTCCTATAAATTTCTTTTTTCGCAGAAAAAGGCACTCTGTCCGTAGGACTCGGAATTCCCCCCTCGTCGTTTCGTTTTAGTTTAGTTTTAAAAAATTGCCCCCTTCGTTAGCCCCTGAAATTATTGAATAGAACACCCATTAACCGAAGTATTATTTCGTCTGATAGCCTAATACTGTATTAATCACGAGACAATAATCACTTAAACTCTTCAAGCTTCCTTTGCTTCAGATAAGTATCTATAGCTTTTGCTGCAGTCTTGCCATCACCCATGGCTTGTATCACTGTTGCACCGTGGCCAGTTGTTCCGCCGATTATGTCGCCGCCTGCAAAAACTCCTTCTTTGGATGTCATAAGATTCTCGTTTACAAACAGGTAGCCGGCTGGGTTATGGTCAACCGCTGTCTCTTTTAGCGCTAATGGGTTTGGGCTTGAGCCGATAGCTATTATAACCTGGTCACATGCTATCACAAATTCAGAATTTTCAATAGGGACTGGCTGTCTTCTACCTGATGTGTCTTCATCACCTAATCTCATCTGGATGCATTCTATGCCTTCGACCTTGCTGTCACCTAATATCCGTATAGGGCTTGTCAATAAAAGAAAGTGGATGCCTTCTTCCTGAGCATGTTTTATCTCTTCTTTTCTTGCAGGCATCTCTTCAAAAGATCTCCTGTATACTATCGTCACTTCCGAACCAAGTCTTTTTGCACACCTTGCAGCGTCCATCGCAACATTACCGCCGCCAACAACAACTGTCTTTATCGCTCTTTTCACAGGAGTGTCATGTCTTGGAAATTCGTAGGCTTTCATAAGGTTGATCCTGGTCAAGAATTCGTTTGCGCTATAGACACTAGGCAGGTTTTCACCTGGTATCTTCATGAAATGGGGGAGGCCAGCACCTGAAGAGACAAAGATAGCGTCATATTTTTCCTGCAGTTCATCGATTGAGATTATCCTTCCTACAACTTGGTTTGTTTTTATCTCAACGCCTAGCTTTTTTATATATTCTATCTCTTTGTCAACAATCTTATTAGGGAGCCTGAATTCTGGGATGCCATATTTCAAGACACCGCCTGCTTCCTGTAAAGCTTCGTAAACAGTCACTTGGTAGCCCATTATCGCAAGATCAGCAGCAGCTGTAAGGCCTGAAGGTCCTGCACCTATCACTGCAACCTTCTTCTTGTTCCTTTTTATCAATGGGGCATATACTGTCTCTTCGTGGTCAGCTGCAAATCTCTCAAGCCTGCCTATAGAAACTGGTTCGCTTTTTCTGTTCAATATGCAAAGCTTTTCGCATTGTGACTCCTGCGGACAAACGCGGCCGCATACTCCTGGCAGGTTATTAGTATTTTTTATTGATTTTGCAGCTTTGTCAAACTTACCTTTGACAATGTGACTGATAAATTTTGGGATGTCTACCTTAACAGGACAACCTTGAACACAT
>JAHJBD010000123.1 GCA_018813725.1 Nanobdellota archaeon
AAAAAAACAAACATATAAATACTAGTTGACCAGAAAATACCTTAGAGGTGAAATCCCATAGTACAGATAGGTTTTATTGAAGGCATACTGAAGATCGCTAACGTATTCTTAGCTCTTGTTGCCGGCACTATCTCAATCTCCCTGTTTAAGATATCACATAAAAGAAAAGATCTTAGGCCATGGCTCATGCTGCTCGTCGCATTGGTATTCTTCTCACTTACTGAGATTTTTGGAGCATTAAGGGCATTTGGCATCTATGAAAGCCCGTTCCTCACACATATCATACCTACTGCAATATTAGGCTTCCTTATCGCAGCACTAATAATGGAGATTTACAGAAAAAATGGCCGTTGAGATGGGTACTTGCTTAGGATTTATAGCACCTTTCTATAATTTGGTATTGGTAGCTATAGCAGTGATACTATTCATTAAGCTGTTCCGCATGAACAAGAAAAACATCCTTGCATGGAAGCTTATATTCCTTGCAGTATTGATATATATTGTTGAGCAGGTGCTTGCAGTGACAAACAGTCTCCTGATTACAAGTGTTCCCAGGATAACCAACTCATTCTTTGAGATGGCGATAATCACAATCTTCATTTATGTACTGCTTGTACAAAAAGAATTCGTGAAAAAATGAACAGAAAAGCATTGTCCCCGCTTATGGCAACTATCATCCTTGTATTGTTTGCATTAGTGATAGGTACAGTCACCATGAACCTTGGCAAAGGTTATGTAGAAGACATAGCAGAAGAAACGCCAAAATCATCCATCATAATTGATATCACAGATATTGATACTCCATTAAAAGAGCTTCAGGTAAAGCACATCACCGGAAGGATATCTGAAGAAGAGTATCTAGATCAAGAACAAATTTTAATTTCATGAAAAAGGCAATAATTTCTTTGCTTTTATTGACTATCGGGTGCGTAGCACCAGCAGCCTTTCTAGGTGACAATCCCGAAAACCAACCTTTTGATTACCTGGGATCAGATACATGCATATTGCTTACTCATGGTTTTGCAGGAACTCCCTGGGAAGTAAAAGAATTAGGACAATACTTAAATGATCAGGGCTACACAGTTAAAGGCATCCTTTTGCCAGGCCACGGCACAACTGCCCACGATCTATCGCAAACCACATGGCAGGAATGGTACTCAAAGCTAGAGCAAGCATACCTTGAGCTAAAGCCAAGCTGCACCAATATCTTTGCAGGTGGTGTATCAACAGGCGCCTCACTCTCGCTATATCTTGCTGAAAACTACAATATTTCAGGGATCATACTCATGGACACAATAATCTATCCAGTAAACACTTATGCATATTATACAAACATACTAAAATATTTTGTGAGGTACAAGAAAAACACAAGACTGATAGAGGATGAAGAACAGTATTACTATACACATAAGCCGGTCGCAGCCGTAAACCAGCTTATGAGATTCATCGGAGTGTTAAAAAAGGACATAAGTAAAGTTACAGAACCAGCACTTATCATACATTATGACAATGATTATACTTCAAAGCCAAAAAGCGCCCAATATGTTTATGATAACATCCAAAGTGAGAACAAAGAGCTTATCTGGCTTAACAACACATTCCATGTGCCGACAAAAGGAGAGGAAAAACTGTTTGTTTTCGAGAAGACTGAAGAATTTATAGGATCATTGATCTAGACTTTCTAGCAGGCTTACTATGTTCCAGATCTGGGTTCTCGTATATGCCTGCAGATTACTATCCTCAGTGATCTCTTCAAGAACATTAAGTGATTTATGTACCTTTATAGAATCATCTTCTCCGCCCTTTATGGATTCAGATATTTCGCTTAGCTTACTCCTGACATTCTTAGGGATGGATGAATCATCATTCAATTCATCAATAAGTTCTAAAACGCCTGTAAATTTACTGTTTGTCATTTTTCATCTTTTCCATGACATCTTCTCTGGTATTCTTTGCCTTTTCCTTGATATTGTTCTCCTGCTTTTCCAGAGTCTTGATCCTTAGTTCGATCTTTTCTTTTTTCTCTTTAAGCTCAGTGATAAGCTCAGCTTTATCTACAGATACCATAACATTTGCTATGATCTTATAAGAATCTTTAGAACTCTCAAGCTGTGCCAATGCAGAGTCGATCTCGATAACCTGCATCTGAAACTGCTGCTTTTGCGCCAAAAAATTCTGCAGCGACTGTTCATAAAGCTGAAGTTGCGCAATCTTCTGCTCTGTTTCTTTACTTACCATCTGCTAACACCTTCATCTTCTCAAAAACTAGTAGTAGTTTCATAAGTGAATTGACGGTTGCCCTGAAAGCAACAGCATCGTCAGCCTTGATATCAAACTCAACATGGCCTTTAGCTTTTTTCAAGCTCACCTGCGACCTTGCCCTTTCCTCGATCTCAGGAGAAAAGACATTGTGCAGCGTCGCTGGATCATCATACACGCTAAGTTTAGACCTAAATTTCATATTGCCTGTACTTTTGCGATGACAGTTCTTGGCTTAAATAAGATCTTGCTGCCGCAGTACGGACACCTGACCTTTTTTCTAAGATAATCAGCAGCCACTCTTTTATTGCACTCAAAGCATTTGTATTCTACCATTTTATTCCTCTTTGTCAGCAGCTTTTTTCTTCAGGATGGTATACGCCTTGCCGCTGAATTTCTTGCCGCATTTCCTGCACTCCCATATGCCGACTGCCTGTCTTTTTACAGCTACTTTATGGCAGAATGGGCACTTATGCAGCTTTCGCTGCTCTTCTTCGATCTTGCCAAATATCTGTTTCAGCTTCCTGCCGTACCTAACTCCAAATCGTTTAACATTTCCGCTTATCTTTACCATTGTAATTCTCCTATTTTAAGTGGGGCTACCCAGATTCGAACTGGGGTCTTAAGGTCCCAAACCTCAAAGGCTAGCCAAGCTACCCCATAGCTTAATGTTATATAGCTATAAGCTAAATAATCCCATTCTGCAGGGCAGCTCTTACCCAAGTGGATAACCCTTGCTTTTTAAAGTTATCGGTAAATAGAAATCCGAGGCCATAATATGCTGTATAGATTTTTGAGCCAACTTAATAAGAAAATTTATATAATCAAAGTTTATAAAGATACCTTATGCCAGAGGATATTGAAAAGCTAAAAAAAGAGCTTGAGAAATGTAAAGCAGACAAGGATATGCTTGAGCTTGCTGAATTCTCCATCAATAAGAGTTATGAAGAGGTATTCTGGATAGACAAGGATGCAAAGATAATCAGGGTAAACGATTATGCATGCAAGATGCTTGGCTACAAGAAAGAAGAGCTTCTAAAGATGACTGTGCATGACATCGACCCAGTATTCACAAAAGACCTCTGGCCAAAACACTGGGAAGACCTTAAGAAAAATAAATCACAGGTAATCAAAAGCATCCATAAGACTAAAGAAGGCAAGGAATATCCAGTTGAGATCTCAATAAATTATCTTAATTACAATGGCAGGGAATACAATTTTGCTTATGCAAAAGACATCTCGCAAAGGGAATGCGCACTTCAAAGACTTAAAGATGCTGAAGAAAAATACAGGACATTCCTTGAGAACCTGATAGGGATATATTACAAGGCAAATATCAACGGCATCCCTGTACTATTTGAAGGCACAGTCAAGGATATTACGGGTTATGATAAGGAAGAGTTTATCAAAGGCCTTTCATGGGATAAGATCATCCATCCTGAAGATTTCAAGAATATGAAAGATAGCTGGGAACTGCTTGCAAAGGCTCCAAACACCTCAGTAAATCGTGAATACAGGATAATACGCAAAGACGGCGCTGTTAGGTGGCTGCATGAGATCACTAGAAATATCTGCGAGAATAATAAGCCAAAATACCTTATAGGTTCATTACACGACATAACTGAGAAAAGGCTTATCCAGGATGAGATAGGGCAGGCAAAAGAAGATGCAGAAGAATATCTTGAGATAGCTGCAAACATAATCGTTGCTATAGACACTAAAGGAAAGATAACCTTGCTAAACAAGAACGGCCATAAGCTCTTAGGCTACAAAGAAAAGGAGCTGATAGGAAAGAACTGGTTTAACACATGCTTACCAAAAGAACAGAGAGATGAAGTAAAAAAAGTATTCCAAAACTGTATGGAAGGAAAATTAAACCTTGTGCAGCACTATGATAACCCTATCATGACAAAAGACGGCTCAAAAAAGATAATCCGATGGTACAATACCTACCTCAAAGACAAGACAGGCAACATAATTGGGACATTAAGCTCAGGACAGGACATTACTGAAAAACAAAAGATTGACGAATTAAAATCCAATATATTAAGGGATGTATCTCATGAGCTCAAGACCCCTGCTTCCTTGATAACTTATGCAGCAAGAAAGTTAAAAGAACAGGTCGCAAACGGAGAACTCAATAATATGCACACCTATCTTCGCATCCTTAACAAGAATGCAGATAGGCTCAACCACGAGATAAGCTCGATCCTAGAGATGGGAAGGCTTGAAACAACAGAAGATATAGCAAAAGATAAGGTCAATGTCTGCTCTGTGATAAGTGGAGTAGTCAATTATTATCGGGATGTTGCAGCGAGGAACCATAATAAGATCATATATCATAAAAAAGCTGAATGCATCATAAAAGGCAATGAAAATCTTCTGAAATTATGTGTATCAAACCTTATAGATAACTCTGCAAAGTTTACCAGAAACGGAAAGATTTCTGTATCATTGCTAAAGACTGGAAAAACAGTCACTATAACAGTGAAAGACACGGGCAAAGGCATTGGAAAGAACAAGCTTAAATACATATTCAACCCATTTGTCAAGGTTGACCAGAGCAGCACAGGAATTGGCCTTGGATTAAGCATATGCAAAAAGATAGTTGATCTTCACAAAGGCCAGATTAAGGTTAAATCTGTGCATGGAAAAGGCACTGAATTTAAGATAACGCTCCCAAGAGGTGTTTAGATGGCAAAAAAAACAATATTAGTCGTTGAAGACGAAGAAGACATGCAGTATATATACCAGGATCTGCTGGCAAAGAAATATCACCTGATCGTCGTGAACAATGCAGAGCATGCTGCCCTAAAGCTAAAACAGGAGAAGATTGACCTGATGCTGCTGGACATCATCCTTCCCGACAAGACTGGGGATGAGTTCTTCAAAGAGATCAAGCAGAAAAAAAAGTTCAAGAAGCTGCCTGTGATAATAATCAGCGTCCTTGGCGACATGATGGACGAACTTAAAAGGACTGACCCTGATGTTGTCTGCATGCAAAAGCCTTTTGATGATAAGGTGCTGTTGGGCAAGATAGATGAACTGTTAAAATAAAAACATTTTTATAGGTCAAATCTTAGAAAAGGAATATAAGAGGTGCTAATATGCCAAAAACAATTATGGTAGTTGACGATGAGCCTGACAATGTCACAACTGTAAAGACTGTTCTAGAAAAAGAGGGTTATAAGGTGATTACTGCTAAAAGCGGTGATGACTGCCTGAAAGTTTTAGCCAAACAAAAGACTAAGCCAAGCCTCATACTCATGGACATCATGATGCCAGGAACACCGGTAAAAGAGATAATCCCAAAGATAAAAGGGATAAAGATCGCATACCTGAGCGTCGTAAGGACATCAGAAGCAGAGCGTGAAGACCTGCTGAAGTCAGGTAATATCGTCGACTATATCCCTAAACCATTTGATATCAAAGAACTTATCGCAAAAGTGAAGAAGATTGTAGCATGATAAAAAAGAAGACAGTCTTCATATTAGACGACGAAAAAGACACCAGGGACAGCCTCAGGATGATGCTGGAGATGGAAGGTTACCGGGCATTTACAGCGGCAAGCGTTGATGAATGCCTAAAGATGCTTCGGATCGAAAAGCCAGACTTGATAATAATGGACATAATGATGCCAGGAACAGCTGTGTGTAAGATACTGGACCATACCCCTATCATCACGATATACCATACAGGGATTGAGATGGACAAGCTGAAAGAAGATGGGTTGCTTGACCATAAACATGTTGTTGACGTGATCAGAAAGCCTTCAGACATCGATGACATCATAGCAAAGATAAAAAAACACATAGGTTAAGATGGACATATCAAAAGAGCTAAAAGAGAACCAGACAGTACTTGCGATAGTCTCAAGCGCAAAATACAATGATTTTGTCATAGCTAATGCTAAGAAACTGAGCTGTAAAAGCGTCTGTTATGTGACGCTTAACAAGACTTATGACTCAGTCAAAGAGATGCTCAAGAAAAGCAGGGTAAATACCAGTAATTTCATATACATAGATGCTATCTCAAAGACCATAAAAGGGGTGCCAGAGGCAGATGACTGCTACTTTGTTGCAAGCCCAGGCGCGCTAACAGAGATTTCGCTTGTCATAAGCAAGTTTTTAAAGCACAATTTCGATTACCTGGTATTTGACAGCCTGACAAACATGATCATATATGCCAAAAAGGCGCCTGTAGCAAAATTTTTGTCAAGCATCGTAAACAAGATCAAATCAACAGACACAAAAGCAGTCTTCTATGTGTTGAAAGCAGGCCAGGACGAAAGCGTGATTAAGCAGTCAGGCATGTTTGTCGATAAGATTCTCGAAGCGGATTAGCCGCTTCATCCAAAAAATGGGTTAGCATCAATCTGCGTAAGCCTTTTAATCATCAAAATCAAAGCTGACAGGGTGACGACCCTTACAGGGATGTCAGCTTATTACCATGAATATAAAGGCTTAAAGCCGATGCTAACCAAGCGAAGCTTGAATTTTTGGATGAAGCCCGGATTAGCAAAAAGTTTATATACTGTAATTCTTAGGTTTATATTAAAGGGGTTGATGGTGACAGATAGAAACTATTTAGCAATAGCTGTAATTATATATAATTCTATAGCCAGGGTAAAGAGGGATTATCATGCATAAGAAAATGGCTTATTCCCTCGCTATTATCCTGCTGGTCTCAAGCATAACCCTTTTCTTTCATCCTGACTTGATAGATCATCCTTTAACTGGCCATGCAGTGCTGGACACAGGGGATAATATTACCCAAAGGATAACCTCAGCCTCTGAATACGACTACCCTCCTTTCTCTATTGTAGATGAAGACGGTAATGCTGGGGGCTTTTCAGTCGAGCTTTTGACTGCTGCTTTAGATGCAGAAGGCTATGATGTCAGTTTCTATGTAGGCCCTTGGTCAGAGATAAAAGAAGACCTGACACAAGGAAGCATACAAGTATTGCCTCTGGTAGGAAGAACGCCTGAACGAGAGCCTATCTTTGATTTCACAGTACCATACATAACACTAAATGGGGCTATCTTTATAAGGGATGATGAAAAGAATATAATCGTTATTGAAGACCTTAAAGACAAAGAAGTCCTTGTGATGAAAGGTGATAATGCTGAAGAGTATGCTTTAAGAAATAATATTTCATCAAACATAATCTCCTTAGATACATATCAAGAAGCATTCAGACTATTAAGTTCTGGAAAATATGATGCCATAATCGCTCAAAAGCTGATAGGCCAGCAGTTGATAAGCAAATTAGGGATAGAGAACGTTATACCTGCAATAGAAATAAAAGAATTCAAGCAGGATTTTACATTTGCAGTAAAAGATGGTAATTCAGGATTATTAGAGATCTTAAACGAAGGATTGTCTAGGATAATATCTGATGGAACATATGATAAGATCTATGATAGATGGTTAAGCGACCTATTAGTGCAAGCATTCAAGAAGGAAACAGAACTCCAGATATTAGCACAATCTTCGATCAAGCAGAAAGCAAAGGACGTTGCAAAACAGATCGAGATATACTTGAAATCTAACCCTCAGATAACTATAGATGACCTGAAGAAAGACCCTTATTTTAACAGCATTGCTGTCCAATCAGTTGGAAAGACAGGCTATACTGCTGTTACAGATTATGACACTTTAGTTCCTATTGCCCATTCAAATCCAGATATTGTAGGAATATATCTAGGGACTCTTGCAGATATACTTCCTGGTTTTTGGAATATCATGTCAAGAACAAAGGGAGGTTATGATTCAGAAGGATTCTATGATTGGAAAGAACCAGATGGTTCAATAAAGCAGAAATATATGTATATTGCTGTTGTTGATGCAAAAACAGCTGATAGGGTGGGATTACATGTTGCAGCAACAACATATCTGGATGATTATGCGGTGATAGAAAATAAGATCACATCTCCATGGATCAATCTTCTCCTGATTGTTTCAGGCTTATTGATTGCTTTGTTAACAATAACAATTGTGGTGATACAAAAAAGGGCGCGTAAAACAGAATACAAAGTAAGGACATTCTCGATCAGGAAAAAGCTCTTATTTTCATTTGGATTGATCATCATCCTGATGGCTGCCATGATCAGCGCAACCTATCTCTTGAATAGGTATATCTCACAAGACATTGACCGGTTAAAAGAAGTAGAAAAGCCCTTGGAGCTGAAAGTAGAGCAGATAATAGGATACGATGCAATATTGACAGGAAATGCGCATAACGCGCTTCTTCATGCCATGAAAGGAAATTGGACCATGATGCAGAGGCATGATGAGATATATGCTCAGGCTGATGCTGCGCTGACCAGATTGCTGGAAGTGGATACTAAAGAGCTTCTGGAAAAAAGCATAAGGCCAAAAGAGATAAGAGATAGGGTTGACGCTTACAGGACAAGACTGGATGCAGTCAATATGGAATTGGTCGATTTCGAAAGAAAGGCATTTGATGCGATGGATAAAAAAGACCCAGAGACTGCTTACAATCTCCTTCTTTCTGACCAATACCGCGCATACAAGGAAGAATTATCGCAATTATACAAAAGCTGGTCAGATGCAGAGAAAGAGGTTTCTGCAATATATGACCTAAAGATTGCAAGAAACACCAATTTGGTAATTTGGATAAACCTGATAATCGGAATATCAACTGTTATTGCTGCACTAGTCATTGCACAGCTTATGTCTGCCTCGATCCTAAAGCCGATAAATAACCTGTATAAAGCAACCCAGGAGGTTGAAAAAAAGAACTTCAAAGCCAGAGTCGATATCAGATCAGGAGATGAATTAGAGGAATTAGGTGCCATGTTCAACAGAACAACTTCAGCCTTGGCACAGATGGACGAAGAGCACGAGCAGCTGGAGAAAGCAAAGACAGAATTCATATCCATAACCTCTCACGAGCTAAGAAGCCCGATGACTCCTATGAGGGCGCAGTTACAGATGCTTATGGGGAGCTACTTTGGCAAACTAAATGCTAGACAAAGGAGCTCCCTTGACATAATCCTTAGAAACACAGAACGCCTTGATAAGATAATTGTAGATTTCTTAGAGATCTCAAGGATCGAAGCTGCAAGGCTGAAGTTCAGCTTCATCAAGACAGACCTCATGGACCATGTCAATAGGCTGATCCAGGAGATGGAGAATTTCCTGCCTGAAAAAAAGATAAAGATCACATTAAAGGCAGATAAGCTTCCTGTTTTTGAAGTCGACCCAGACAGGGTCATGCAGGTGTTAAGGAATCTTGTGAATAACGCTAAGAAATTTACCCCAGACAATGGCGCCATCACAATTACCATAAAGAGCCAGCATGACAATGTCCTGTTCATAGTCAAGGACACAGGGATAGGTATTGAAAATGACCATCTGCTGAAAGTATTTGAGCCTTTCTTCCAGGAAGAGCATACGCTATACAGGAAGTATCAGGGCACTGGCTTAGGGCTTGCCATCTGCAAAGGCATAGTTGAGAGCCAAAATGGAAAGATTTGGATAGAAAGTGAGAGAGATAAAGGCTCCACATTCTATTTCACGATTCCCTATGAGCCGGTAAAAGAGATAAGGCCGATCAAGCTTCTGTTTTCAAAGCAGGAAGATATTGGACCAAAGATCAAGGCAGTGTTCTCAGATATATTAGGCCCTATGGGAGAAAGCGAATTCAGGGTCATCGAGCAGCAGATTGGCCTTAACAAGGGCAAAATTTATAATTACATAGATCAAATATCAGATAAAGGCATAATTGAAGAAGCAAAGAAGCAAGAATTCAAGGATAAGATAAGTAATGTGTTTAGAGAAGATGATAGCAAAAAAAAGCCTGAAAAAGAGATTATCGAATTCCTGAAAAAATGAGGAGAATATAAGATGACACTGGAATGGACACAAAACATCCTTTTTACGATTATAGATTTTTTTGCGCTCTTAACCATGATATTTGCCTCTTTGTTTGCATTGAAAATAATCAAAAAAAAGGCTAAACTTACGATTAAGGCCGCCTTGGCCAAAACATTTTCTATGTTGGCAGTTGGCTACATACTCTACGCAGCAGCTGAATTGATATGGCATATGATAACCTTGGCAGGCGGGGACCCGTCATTAGGTATTGCAGAATACTTCTGGGTGATCGGCGCTGTGTTTGTATTCAGCGCATTTGCATATTTCGCTGCCTATATGTACAAAGAACATAAAGAGTACAAGAAAGGACTGTTATTATTGGTGTCGTCAAGTGTAGTGGCGCTCGGGTTGCTCTATTATCTCATAGGTAATTTTATAGTTGGATTCCAGACAGGAGAGCGTGCATTGGAGATGTTCTTTGACTACTATTATCCGATATCAAGCGCACTCATATTGATAGCTTCTGTCAATGTATATCTTTTCTTCAAAAAACTAAAGGATTTTGGACATCCATTGCTGTTTTTGGCGATATCCTCATTATTCACATTTTTAGGTGATATGGCCTACACATATTATAGCTGGAATGATATCTATGGAATTATCGGTCTGCTGTCTGACAGTTTTTATTGTATTGAATACATACTTGCTGCAATCGCGTTTTACATGTTATTTAAGACATTGACCACAAAAGGCCATGAGACGAAACACTCAAAACTTACACACCATAAGAAGGTTAAATGGGCTATTAAAGCATTCAACCCATGTTTGGCAGCCAGGATCATTGCCTTGATAATCAGCCTCGGAGGGATCACTGTTATGCTCGGATGGTTCCTTGGAATACCTGCATTGACCAGCATCCTGCCTGTCTGGGGAACAATGCCTTTTTCAACTGCGCTTTGCTTTTTTCTGAGCGGCATCATATTGTACTTGACATGCCTGTGGCAGCAAGGCACAAAGAAAGACAATGACATGATAATCATCATGAGTGGATTGATCATTTTATTTTTTATGGCAACCCTGTTGATTTCCATGTTTGTCGGACTAAGCACAGGGATTGAAGACATTTTTGTGAAAGAAGCCTCAGATGCAGTCAAGACAAATGTCCAAGGAAGGCCGTCAGCTGGAACAATGATAAGTTTCATACTGATAGCTATTGCCGGATTGCTTGCCGTAGCCAAAGCAAAGAAAACCACCAAGAAATTGATGATTATCGGATCAGCAGTGACGATAATAGGCACAATAGGGATCTTAGGCTATATCCTTAATCTGCCTGTTCTCTATTACTCGATCTCAGATTGGAGCACAGCCATGGCTTTCCACACTGCAATATTGCTCACGATGGCCGGGATTGGGCTGTTTATATTGGGAAAATCCGGCAAAGAGGTTGAAGCATGAAAATACAGACAAAGATGGTCATGGTTTTTGTCCTGCTCATGATAATGATCACATCCTTCTTAGGGGTCATCAATTTCAATAATGTACAAAGAGAATTTTTGACAGAAACGATAAACCATCTGCAGACAACAGCACAATCCAGGGTAGACCATATTGAAGATTACCTTAACCAAAATATTGAAAGATTAAGGCTGATCACAAGCAGGACACAATTGAGGGAAGTATTAAAGGAATATGATCTTCACCTAGGTCTTGAAGATGCAGCATCTATGCAAGATATCATCAAAGATTCAAAAGATGCCATCCAGGAGATCGAGAGCATATCTTTAATCGGGCTGGACGGAAAGACGATCACTTCAACAGATCAAGCTATGTTAGGCAAAGACATAGCCGATGAGGATTATTTTATTCAAGGTAAGGATCAGAATATTATCCAGTTAATAGGAAAAGAAAATATCCTTGTCTCAGGCCCATTCATACTTGACGGCAAAACAATAGGGGTATGTGTTATGATAGTAGATCCGGTTACACTTAAAGACATTGTATCTGATGATACTGGATTAGGCCAGACAGGCGAAGTCCTGATCGCAACAAAGGATAATGATGAGATTATATTTATCTTTGACAGAAAATTTGAACAAGAGGCATCAAGCAAGGGATCAGATTTGATAGCAGAGCCGATGAGACGGGCTTTGTCAAATGATAGGCAGGTATTTGAAAACTCACTGGATTATCGGGGCAAACAGGTCATTGCGATCAGTCGATACCTCGAGCTAGGAAAATTGGGATTAGTGGCTAAGATCGACCGGTCTGAAGTTTTTGCACCGACTGAAAAGCTGAAGATACTGTTATTATTCATTTCTATTATTGCACTAGCTATAACAAGCCTAGGTATCCTGATCATCTCAAGATCGATCGCAATGCCTATCAACGAACTGACCGATGAGGTGGATAGGATCACCAAAGGAGAGATAGATCTGCACCTTAAACCAAGCACGATCCATGAGATAGATTCTCTGAAAGATTCTCTGAGCAGGATACTATCCAGCTTAAAGCTGGCATTGCTGAAGACTGGGGTCTCTAAAGAAGAGCTTGGCCTGACGACAGAAGAAGCTCTCAAAGAAAAGAAAGAAGCTGAGAGCAAAGCGCAGCAATATCTGGATATTGCAGCAGTCATCATCTTAGCGCTTGACAAAGAAGGCAACATCAAATTGCTGAACAAAAGCGGCTATTCCTTATTAGGCTACAAGCCAGGCGAGCTTCTTGGAAAGAACTGGTTTGACACTTGTATACCTAAAAAAGAAGCAGAGAATACCAAAAATCTCCATAAGCTGGCATTTGATGGAAAATCAGATATGGCTAAAGATCATGAAAACCATATACTGACCAAAGATGGAAAGCAGATAGTGATAAGATGGCATAACTCTGTCATAAAAGACGATAAAGGGGAGATTATCGGAACCTTAAGTTCAGGAGAGGATATCACTGAGAAGAAGAAGATAGAGATCACCGATAAGAAGAAGAATGAGCAGCTGGAGAGATTTGCAAGGATTGCTGTAGGAAGAGAAGAGACGATGATTGCGCTTAAGAAAAAGATTGCTGAACTTGAAAAGCATAAGAAGAGATGACTGGTTCAACGAATAAGCATCACATAGAGGCTTACAGATGAAGATAAAAGGTGAAAAGATGGAAATAAGATGGTTAGGGCATTCAGCTTTTGAGATAAAAACGAAAAATAAGATACTTCTGCTTGATCCTGCATTGAAGATAAACCCAAATTCATCATGCAAGCCAAAAGACATCAAAAAAGCAGATTATATCCTGATAAGCCACGGCCATTATGACCATCTGGGAGATTCTATTGAGCTCGCCAAAAAGACAAAAGCGAAGATAATAGCGATAGTCGAGTTGGCAGTCTATTGCCAGGGAAAGGGAGTGAAAGATGCCGCCATGCTCAATATATGTTCTCCCATGGATTTCCAGGGCATCAAGATAGGGCTAGTCCCTGCAGCACATTCCGGGGGCATAGGCCTTGAAGATGGAAAAGCTGTCTACTCAGGGAATCCTGTGGGTTTCATCATACAGTCAGAAGGCAAGACAGTCTATTTTGCAGGAGATACAGGCTTGTGCGCTGATTTGAAGATGATAGGGGAAGTGTATAAGCCGGATATAGCTATGCTCCCTATCAGTGGAAGCTTTACAATGGACCCAAAAGAAGCTGCAATAGCTGCCTCATGGATTAAGCCAAAAGTGGTCATCCCCATGCATTACAATTCTCTGCCTTCACTGCCAAAAGTGAACGTTAATGAGCTTATAAAAGGGGTCAAGAAAAGAAGTCCAAAGACAAGATGCATAATATTAAAGCCAGGAGATATGTATAGGTGCTGACCATGGATAAGATAGAGCAGAAACCAAAATTATTGAGACCTGAAGCATTGCTTAATATGCTCGAGGATCTGGATGCCGAGAAGAAACAGGCAAAAGAGGGTGAAGACAGATACAGGACTATCCTAGACAATTCTCCATTTGGAATCTATATCATAAATGGGCAAGGATCGATTGAATATGTTAATCCTGCAATGCTTAAGCTCAGTGGAGACAGTTATGATCAGTTTACCAGATTAAATATTTTTACCCTATCCACCTACAAAAAGACACGCCTTTTAAAAGATATCAAAGGATGCTTAGAAGGCAAACCCTTCTTTCTGGGTCCTGTAGATTATTTTTCATATTATGGCAAAAAGAAGACTATCCGGAATTTCTCAGGCATCCCGATAATAGAAGATGGTGAAAGGAAAGCGCTTATCTTTGTCGATGATATCACTAAGCTAAAGGAAGCAGAAGAAAGTTTAAGACACGGTGAAGAGCTCCTGAACAATGTTGGAGATATCGCACAGGTTGGCGGTTGGGAGATGGATATGACAGCTGGCGGAAAGGCTAAATGGACAAAGGCTAGCTATGAAATAGTTGAGATTAGTGAAGATAAGCCAATACCTGGATACAAACAGCATATAAGCTATTATCTTAAAGAAGACAGGCCTATAGTTGAGAAAGCTATGATGGATCTGGTGAAAAAAAATATCCCTTTAAATTTTGAAGCGAGATTAAGGACAGCAAAAGGCAGGATCAAATGGGTCAAAGCATTAGGCAAAGCTGAAAGAAAAGATGGGAAAATAGTAAGGTTATATGGGACTCTCCAGGATATAACAGAAAGAAAAAAAACTCAAGATGTGTTGCAGGAAAGCCAGAAGAAATATGAATCTTTGACTGAGAATACGCCGGATTGCGTCAAATTGGTCGATCTGGCCGGCAAGATAACCTATGCCAACAGTATTAGCGTGGCAAATCATGGGGTTAAGACTAAGCATGATATTGTAGGAAAGAAGATATGGGGGATCCCGCCGGACAATATCTCCAGCAAGGTGAAAAAAGATTTTATGATCGTAAAAAAAGGTAAAAAGATAGATGTCGAGTACACTATCCCGCTTAAGGATGGAAATACAAAATACGTATTGAGATCATATATCCCTATCAAGGATGATAAGGAAAACATAACTGCTGTTCAGGTCGTCTGCAGAAACATCACCGAAATAAAGAAAGCAGAACAAGAACTAAGGCACATCACAGATAATATCACAATTGGGCTGTATTCCACGATAGACGGAAAGCTAAAAAATGTAAATGATGCGATGGCAAACATGTTCGGTTACAGCAAAGATGATCTGATTGGCTTATCTGCTTGGAATTTGGCCAAGGATAAGCAAAAGGCAAAAAAGTTATTCTTTAAGAAAGCCAAAGTCAATGATACCTCGCCAACAACCCTTGAATGCATGAAAAAAGACGGCAAAACCTTCTGGGCAAAGATAAATAGGTCAGGATCTCAGCAAGGTGAAGATTTTGGATTTGTTGAGGATGTTACAAAAGTTAAAGAATTGGAAGACAAGTATCAGAGGATAATCAATAACACAGAAGACATAATCTATAGTTACAGTCCAAAAGGGGTAATGACTTTTATCTCGCCTTCTGTCTCCATATACGGATATAAGCCTGAAGAGATCATCGGAAAGCCGGTGATGAGCTTTATCCATCCAAAAGACAGGAAGAAAGTGGCTTCTGATATCAAGGCGTCAATGAAGACAAGAAGAGTATTTCCCACAGAATTCAGGATGCTCACAAAAGACGGTTCCTATAGATATGCTGAAGAACTAGGCCAGCCGGTGATAAAAGGCGGGAAGATGATCGAGATAGACGGTGTGATAAGGGACATCACAGACAGGAAGATTGCCAGGGAAATAATACAAGAGGGTGAAGAAAAGTTCAGGTCAGTGTTTGAAGCAGCCACAGACGGCATCCTTTTAGCTGATGCTAACACTAAAAGATTTATTTTGGCTAATCCCAGCATCTGCAAGATGACTGGATATAAAGAAAAAGAATTGCTTAAGCTGAGTGTAGGTGATATACATCCTAAGAAAGATCTGCCTTACGTGATTGATCAGTTTACACAACAACTGCAGGGAAAGATTACGCTGGCAAAAGATGTCCCTATCTTAAGAAAAGACAAGAAAATAGTCTATTGTGACGTTAATTCAAAGGTATTAAAGATCGGAAAAATCGAAGCGCTGATGGGGATGTTCAGAGAAGTTGAAGGAAAGGCTGAAAACAAGTGATAGAGAGGGATGATAAGAAGTTTTATAAACTAGTGGTTTATATATATAAACTGTGAGTATATATGAAAGACATAACCAACAATGAGATGCTTTTTGTATTGAACATATTCAAAAGTCCTGAGAAAGACTACAATGCTAACAATATGGCGCAGCAGCTGGGGATCAGCCCGATGGGCGCGCTTAAGATATCTAAAAGGCTGGAGAAAGAGGAGATACTAAGATCCAAGCAGATAGGAAATGCCAGGATATACAAGATAAATATGAAAAATGATTACGCAAAAGAATATGTAGAATTTCTTCTAAAAAGAGAATCAGAACAGGCTCCTGCTCATGTTAAAGTGTGGGTCAAAGAGCTAAGGAAGATAAAGGATGCAGATATAGCCATATTATTTGGATCTATTCTAAGAAAAAAAGAACCTGACGATATAGACGCTTTGTTTATTACAAGCCAAAAAAGGTTTTCAAACCTAAAAAAAGAAGTAGAAAAGATAAATAGCATAAATATCAGCAGATTGCATCCCATGTATCAGTCAAGGAAAGACATCAAGGCAAATATAAAAAAAGAAGATAAAGCTTTGTTAAGCGCAATAAAAGGCATTGTTGCTTTTGGCGGGGATAGGCTGATTAGCCTGATAGAGAGATGAGTCACGCAAAGAATAAGGTCAGATGGTGTTTGATAAAAGCTGAGAGAGAACTAAAAGATTCAGATACCCACAGGGGTTTGGTTGAGACTGACCCAAACAAAGAAAAAGCCGCAGAACACATCAACAAAGCTGAACATTATCTTAACGCGACAATCTATCTCAAAGAGGGTAACTATTCCGATATTAGCGCAAGCACTGTTTTTTATGCTATGTATCAATGCCTATTAGCGATCGCCGCTAAGTTCGGCTATGAGTCAAGGAACCAGGAATGCACGTTTGCATTGGTCAATAGCCTGATCGAAGACAAGCAGATAGACCTTGATAAAGATATGCTAGAGAAAATATCTTCATTTGAGACTGAAAGATCAAAAGAACAGACAACAGTTAAAGTAAGAGAGCGATATCAATATGGCACCAGCTTAACTTTAGAAGATAGCCTTTATGATGAACAGCTTGAATTGGCAAAAAAAGTCATTGCCAAGACAAAGGTGATAATAGAGAGATGATTGAGAAAGATATAGTCTCGATAAGCGAAAAGGTGCCGACAAAAACACACCAAAAGACCATCCATCAAACATAAGATATAAATATACTAAAAGATAATGGAGCATAAGATGAAAAAGATGAGCCTTGCAAAGACAAGAAAGATAGATGCAGATATCTATCTGAATAAGCTTGAGCAAAAATTGAAGTATTACAAGCAGGTTGTGATAGATTCCAGCGACGCAATCATCATCCAGGATTTCAAAGGCACAATCAAAGCATGGAACAAAAGTGCTGAAAGGATATATGGGTTTAAGGAAAAAGAGATGCTTGGCCAGAACATAACCAAGATAATCGCCAAAGGATACCAGACAGAAGCGAAAAGAAATATCCGCGCGATAAGGCAGGGAAAACCTACGTTCAGGGTTAAACAGGTAAGAAAAACAAAAGAAGGTCAGGAAGTCAGTGTTAACATTACCTATTCACCTATCTTTGAAAACGAGGAGATAATCGAGATAGGCACAACCGAAGAAGATATCACTGAATTGAAGATATCTTTTGCAAAATTGAAAGAAAGCGAGGAGAAATTCAGAAAACTGGTTGAGAATATTAAGGATGAATATTTTGTTTATGCCCATGATAAAAAAGGCGTGTTTTATTATGTAAGCCCTTCTATCAAAAGGATTCTAGGCTATTCCCAAAAAGAATTTTCAAAACATTATACAGCCTATCTGACTGATAATTCCAAAAAAGAAGTGATAAGGCATACTAACCTTAGTATAAGGGGCATAGGCCAGCCGCCTTATTTTGTTGAGATATATCACAAAGATGGAAGCAAAAGGTGGCTGCAGGTAAGTGAAATCCCCATTTTTAAGGATAAGAAGGTTATTGTTACTGGTGGAGCAGGGTTCT
>JAHJBD010000124.1 GCA_018813725.1 Nanobdellota archaeon
ATATCTTAAGGAGAAAGATGAACGAGGAAATTGATAAGATTATGATAGATTTCAAATACCTAGAATCTTCCTGATGATCTGATAGCCATCTTTCTGTTTCTCAAATTCTTGTTTTTCCACGACTGCAAAATAATCATTTTCCGTAAGGTTAAGCTTTTTTGCATCAATCATTATGAAAGGCAGGTTTTTACTTGATTTATTTCTGTAGACTATCACATCCACCTTCTCTTTCAGATCCTGTATTACCTTATCGCTCTTTATGAACAGGTCTTCAACAAGAAGGATATCCTTATCTTGGATATTCAAAAGAGAATTCTTTTTCATAAACTCCTCACTTCCAAGATTATCTAATTTTTTTAAGAGAACATGGCTGTTTTTCAGAGACAAGAAATGGTTTGTTCTGTTCAGCTCATCTCTCAGTTTATCTAGCTCATTTTCTTTTGCTTGGATTTCTTTTGCGCCTAATTGTATCGCCCTTTCCTTATGGCCCAGCTTTTTTTCTATTGTCTGAGGAAGATTATTTTTCACAAGCTTGTTCATCAGGAATTTATCTCTGTTCTCCAGCTGTTTGATCTGTTCTTGCAGGGAGACATTTTGTTGTTTTAACAGAGTAAAATCCTTTTGCAGCAGTTTTAGTTTATCATATAGCCTGAAAAAATCCTTTTCTTCAAGCTTTCTTTCAAATTTTACCTTTTTTATGATGATATCTTCTTCCCTTGGTTCAAGCAATCCAGCTGCTTTCTTGATACTGATACCCCTGCTTATCACAATTTCACTGATCTTTTTCTTGACCTTTTCTTTCCGGTATTCTTTTACATACTGATCAATCTTTTTAAGAAGTGGTGTTATCTCATTATAAGCAAACATTGCAGAAGCCACTGCATCAGATTCATGCATATCACATGTCTTGACATCCACTAAGACTCGTTTTTCATCTACCTTCAGGTCTGATCTTGGAGAGATTATCTTCGCGCCAAGCTTCGCTGCAGCCCTTCTCACAAGGCTTGGAACGACAGCCTTGTCACACCCCACTAACAGCACCTTTCCGTGCCTGATGATGCGCGAGATAAGCTCGCTGAACTCCATATGCTTCTTTGAGCCAGAGTCAATTAGCTTTCCATCAAGATCAAGAACTGCATAACCTATGGTTGTTCCAGGATCTATTCCTATTATCATCTTGGATTAGGATGCAGGTTGGATATAAAAAGTTAACAATCCATTAAATTGCATTATAGGATAAACCTCTGCACTAAGATTAGTAATACCCAAAAACAAGTAGCATAACCTTTATAAGTAACTACCTATCACCAAATAGTATGGGGGATTACATCAATATCTTGCTAAAACTTGCAGAGAATGGCCTTTACAATACATTAGAGACATCTACTGTAAAGCTAGCAGACCAATTAAACATATCACAGCAATCAGCAAGCAGAAAGCTTGCAGAGATGGAAAACCAAGATATGATTAAAAAGTCAGCATCACCTAACGGAATCACAATAAGGCTAAAACAAAAGTCCATCGACATCCTAAAATCACATTATGATATCTTGGAAAAAGCATTTCATCCAATAACAAAGATTACAGGTACGATCAAGAAAGGCATCGGCGAAGGCGGATATTATGTAAGCCAGTATCAGGAACATTTCAAGAAGAGGTTAGGATTTAAGGCATTCCCTGGTACTTTGAATATCGAAGCTGATGAAACTGGACTGATGAACTTTATATCAACTTTGCCCAAAATTACCATCGACAGCTTCAAGACAAAAGAAAGGACATTTGGTTCACTGACATGCTATCCTATCACAATAGGCAAAGAAAAAGCAGCAATTGTAGTGCCTGAAAGGACAAGGCATAGCAACACCATAATTGAGATAATAGCCCCAGTCAATCTTAGAAAAGCGCTATCATTAGAAGATGAAACCAAGGTTACCATAACAAGATGAAAATAGGCATAGCTGACACGATGTTTGCAAGAGTTGACATGTTCAATATAGCTAAGAAAGCAATAGAAGACAGCATGGAATCTATTAAAGTAGAACGATACACAGTCCCAGGTGTAAAAGACCTTCCAGTCGCATGCAAGATACTTTTAGAAGAATACGATTGCGATATCTGCATGGCATTAGGCATGCCAGGTGATAAACCGATAGACAAGGTATGCGCTCATGAAGCCTCGCAAGGATTGATACAGGCACAGCTCCTCACAAATAAGCACATAATAGAAGTGTTTGTGCATCTTGATGAAGGAAAAGATGAGAAAGACTTGTTCAACATCACAAAAAACAGGACTTACGACCACACAATGAACGCAATTGCACTAGAAAAAGGCAAAGAAACCTTATCAAAGAAAGCAGGAAAAGGAATAAGGCAGGGAAAAGAAAGTGTAGGTGCTGTCCATGAATGAAAAACTCACATTCACAAATATCAAGAAGATCGGGGTAGTATCAGACCTTCACATACCGATAAAAGCAAAGACTATTCCAAAACAGATACTCAAAGATTTCAAAGATGCTGACCTGATAATCTCAGCAGGTGACAATGTCTCATTAGCGCCATTAAGAGAGCTTGAAAAGCTAGCGCCAGTTATCGCAGTCTATGGCAACATGGATCCTCCAGAGGTTGCTTCAAGACTGAAAGCAAATATCATAATTAATGTCAATCAGTTCAAGATAGGAATAGTCCACGGCCATGGCTCAACAGGATCAACACCAGAACATTCAAGGTCGCAGTTCAGTGATGTTGACTGCATAATATTCGGCCACTCACACCAGCCTATGAATGAAGTTGTTGACGGTATCTTAATGTTCAATCCAGGCTCGCCAACCGACCACCAGTTCACGGCTTTAAACACATACGGCACATTGCATCTTGATCAAAAGATTAAAGGGGAGATACATAAAGTAAGCGAGGTAGAGATAAAATGAATGAAAGGATAGGTTTTGTTGTATCAGACTTTAACGCAGATATTACACATCTGATGGCAAAGATAGCAGAGGAGCATACAAAGTTCTTAGGCGCAAAAGTGGTAAAAGTGCTAAGAGTACCAGGCGCATTTGACATACCATTAGCTGTAAAAAAACTGATAGGCCAAAAGGATATTGATGGAGTAGTAACTTTGGGCGCAGTGATAGAAGGAGCAACAGAGCATGACGAAGTGGTTGCAAACAATGCAGCAAGGAAGATAATGGACATATCAGTAGAGTCTAATAAGCCAGTATCTTTAGGTGTGCAGGGACCAGGGATGACCAGAGCTGATGGTATCAAAAGGATTGAAGGCTATGCAAAAAGGTCTGTTGAAACCGTAATTAAGATGCTTAGGAACCTTAAATAAGGGTATGTCCCAAAAGTAGGTGAGCATCAATACGCGTAAGCCAATTAGGATCATAATCCAAACTGACAGGGGGTTGCCCCTTACGGGGATGGCAGTTTATTCAAAAACAGATTAAGGCTGAAGCCGATGCTCACCCGAGCTATGCGAGATTTGGGACAGACCCCTAAAATAAGAAAAATTATTATATAACTAACACCAAAGGCCTATTATGAAGCCTACAAAGGTCCAAAAATACATACTTTTTACTTTAGGCAGCTGGTTTGAGAAAGCCAATGAGAAGATAAAAGATAAGCCTTTGGAAGTATCGATCTCAAAAAAAACATTTATTGGATTTGCCATAAAAGCAGGTGTAGCAGGAAAACAGGAAAGGGCTTTATACAGGAACCTAGAGCTGCTAGAAAAAAGCAAGCTTGTCAGCTACAGTAACAGCGAACTAAAGCTGACAAAAAAAGGCGAACAGTTATACACAAAGATTTGCCAGGAACTAAACCCATACCTTTGCGTTCTTTCAAAACTAGAGACAGAAAATCCCATCAAATACTGCAAGAAAGTCCAGACTATATTCAAGGATTAGTGTTAAGTGTAATTATATTGCCTCTTCCTTTCTTGATCTTCTTGATCACTCCCTTTGCTTCCAGCTCAGATATAATGAGGCTTATCTTTGCCTCTGACATAGGCATCTGTTTTCTTATCTCTTTTTGAGTAGTCCTGCCATCCTCTTTTTTAATGATCTCAAGAACCTGATTCATATATTTATCCTCATGTTGTGGCACTAAGTGAGGTTTAGGCTCTTCCTCTTTTGGTTCTGGTTCTTCATACGATACTTCATACTTAATCTCCCTTGGCCTTCGCCTTCTAAAAACATAAGCAAGAGCAGCTAATGCAACAACAAGTGCTGCTAACCCATAATAGAAGAAATTTGAAAGATCATTTCTCTCATCATCTGGCACAATACCATCTGGAGATTCCAAAACAAGGTCCCTAACAAAATACCCATTTCTAGGGATGGCAACATTCTCGTTTGCCTGATACTCAACGCCATCCAGTTCAAAATAGGCATTAAGATGATAGGATCCTGGTTCAAGAACAAATGAATATTGCCCTTCCTTAGATATAAATACCTGTGAAGGTGAAGAGTTTATCTCAACATATACATCATTCCTAGGCCTTAATCTTGCATCATATACTGCACCATGAAGGATTGCAGCCTCAGCAGAACATACGCATAACAATAGCAAGAATACCAATAATACCCCTTTGTTTGCCATAAACTCACAATATGTGCAAACCAATTTATATATATTTCGGTTCATTTAACAAATTAAAGGATTAAATTAACCCCATAAAGGTTTAATAAGACAAATTTAGCCTTATAAAGTTTTAACAGGTAAAATAAAGTTTTAATTATTTTTAAGAAAAAGAGTATTTATAAACTAACCCGCATAAATATACCTTGATTGGTTCAAAAGAACCGGTCTATATGTTTGGCTACATATAACTTTTTTTTTATTTTATTGATTTTTTTAACAATGTTTATTAATGACTGTTGCCTTCTATACGACAATGATACATCTTGATGGTTCTTACTTAGAAGGTGGCGGCCAGATAGTACGCACTGCCCTTGCACTCTCTACAATCACAGAGAAATCATTCAAAGTAGATAAGATAAGGCTAGGAAGGCCAAAACCTGGCTTAAAAGCTCAGCACCTACATTGCATCAAAGCTTTAGAAGATCTGTGCAGTGCTAAGACAGAAGGCGCAACACTAGGTTCAACATCATTAACTTATATCCCAGGTCATTTCAAGGTAAAACCCCTATCCATAGATATTGGCACTGCAGGCTCAGTTTCATTATTTCTGCAAGCCTTATTGATCCCTTGCCTATTTGGAAGCCGCACTATAAATCTAAACATCAAGGGTGGTACAGATGGTAAATGGGCAATGCCATTTGATTATTTGAATAACGTATTTTTACCCCAGATAAGGAAATACGCAAAGAAGATTGAAGTAAGGCTATTGAAGCGCGGCTACTATCCAAAAGGGGGCGGTGAGATAGAATTATCAGTAACACCTAAGTTTAATCTGCAAAACATAAAAGAAGCACCGATGATCAACTTGACAAAGCGAGGCAACATACTCTTGATCAAAGGAGTGTCACATGCATCAATAAACCTTGAAGCGCCAAAAGTGGCAGACAGGCAAGCAAAAGCAGCTGAACTTGCCTTAACAAGGCTTCAGTGTCCAGCCATAATCCAGAAAGCCTATTATAACTCACACTGTCCTGGCTCAGGCATAGTGCTTTGGGCCTTGTGTGGGGACAAAGAGATGGACGATATAAACCCAGTCATAATTGGAGGAGATGCTCTTGGTGAAAGGTATAAAAGCTCAGAACAAGTTGGAAAAGAAGCAGCTGATAACTTACTTAAGGAACTCAACGCACCAGTTGACAGCCATATGGCAGATAACCTGATACCATTCCTTGCATTATTCGGCGGCAGCATAAAAGTATCACAATTGACAGAACACACAAAAACAAATATCTACGTTTCAGAACAATTCCTAGGCAAAATTTTTGAAGTTAAAGACAATCTGAT
>JAHJBD010000015.1 GCA_018813725.1 Nanobdellota archaeon
AGCACAATACGGCTCAAAATTTGACAGGGCCATAGAAAAGCTTGCAAAGAAAAATCATTTTAACCTTAAATCAGAATACTTAAACACTTTTTACAGACCAAAAAATCTTAACCTTGGTGTATTGTTCAGCTCAGGAAAAGACAGCACATACGCTGCCTATGTGATGAAAAGGCAGAATTACGACCTCAAGTGCCTGATCACGATTAAATCAGAAAATCAAGACAGCTTTATGTTCCATACTCCAGCGATCGATATCACCAGCCTGCAAGCAAGATCCATGGGAATACCTCTAGTGACAGGCCACACCAAAGGCGATAAAGAAGCAGAACTTAAAGACCTTGAAAAGACTATTAAGAAAGCTAAACAGGAATTCAACCTCCACGGTATAGTTACTGGCGCACTTTACTCCAACTACCAGCGAGAGCGCATTGAAAAGATATGTGATAAGCTTGCTTTAAAGATCTTCTCCCCATTGTGGCACATTGACCAGGAAGATTATATGCACACCCTCATAAAGAACGGTTTTCAAGTGATGATCACTGCAGTTGCAGCAGAAGGCCTCTCTGAAAAGCATGTAGGAAGGATGATTGACTATAGTTTCCTAACCTTCCTAAAAAAACTCAATGAGAAGATTGGCCTCAATGTTGCAGGTGAGGGCGGAGAATATGAAACATTGGTTATAGACTGTCCTCTGTTCAAGAAACCAGTCAAGATAAAAGATTATTCTATAGAAAAAGACAATAGTTCAGCTAGGATTCTAATCAAGAAAGCATCACTTTAATTTTGGTAATACAAGATATGCAAACGCTGCGCATATTATTATCGTGCCCCAGAAAATTAAAGCATTGATCCGCTGCAATGCAAACAGCACCATATTGACTATTAAAATCACGATCAAGAAAATTGAAAATATCTTAGTGTTCATTTTATCACATCAGCTACAGCTGCTGTCATAGATGCTGGTACTGTCACGATAACTGTGCGTTTCACTGCAAGCAACGGGTCAGTTAGCCATGGGGTTATCTGGATAAGTGAGAGTATCCCGGCAATTACTATGAATGAAAGGATATATGTGGATAACACCCTGTTAGCAAAATTCCCAACATTTCCCTTCATATGCCCCCGGTAATAAGTATAATAAACAAAAGAAGTAATAAAGAATATTGACATTGCTCCAAGCCCAACAATATTGATCAGAGGCAGCATCTCTCCAAGCCTCCAGGTCTCTTCAGTAAACCCTACAGGTATGGCAAGTATGGCTGCTCCCACTATTATCTCCATGAGGTCTTTAGCGCCTACTTCCATATGGAGCCGGTTTATTATCCTGTGGATAAGGTTGCCTTTTTTATCATGGATAGTGGTAACTTCATGTATATGCCCATCTATCTTGATGGTGCTTTTTTTGATCGTATCTCCTTTCATTTCTGTATTGCTGAGCCTATCATTGTTCCTACAGATATCAGAGAAGCTGCAAACACTGCCCAGTTGCCGTCAGGCGTATAACCTAGGATTCCAGAGCCTATCTTTACTATCCATAGTGTTATGATAAAATATACTAGCCCCATCACGATCAAGAGGCCAGATGCCACTGCAGTCACAACAAGGTTACTTAGATCTTTTATCATATTATCACCTCTAAACAACTTTTGGAATCTATGTTTATATATGTTTCGGATAATCCTATTCAATCCTTAACATCTTCTTTTCCCTTCATTCTTGATACTACCAATATCCCGATAACACAGAACACTGTTGTGATGAAAGTAATGATCAGCTGATAGACATAACCGCTCCCTTCAACACCGATACTATAGATTATCTGGTCTACTCCAGATTTGATAAAATCCCTCCATACTAAGGCTATGATAAAACCGAATGCCGCAAGTATTGCTGTAAGCACGTTCTTCTTTACCTCTGAATGCACTGCTTTTGCAGCATGTGGGATCTTTTTTACTATCTCCTTGACCATAAAACACCTCTTTTGGTATTCTTTAGAAGCAGTTATTTAAATTCTTTTCTACATCCAGGATGTTCTGCTGAACATATCTGCATGAACTTCAGCATAATCTATCACATATCTAACAAAATCTCTAAGTACATTAGTCATCCTTAATTTTGTCGTAGGACCTTCGATATTTATGGCATACTGTGTCTCAAGCATGCCTCCTTCAACAGTTCTTGTGTCAAGCCTTCTTCCGGCAAATTCAGCCCTTCTAAAAAAACCTGGTAAAGCTTCATCAACAGGCACCATATAGTCATTGCCTGTGCCGGATGTCCTGTACCTGACATTGACCATTATTGCATCATCTTCTTGGTAAAAACCCACAACAACATCTCCTCTTTTGCGGTGCTTGACATAAGCTGCTTGCTCATGCCCTTGATTTGGCGCTATAAGAATCTCCGACTCATGAAACTCATCATCCAGATCATCAATAATATCTTCTATTCTTGGTATCATAAAAGAGAAAATTAGAATCCAATTTAAAAAACTTTACACTTCGATCTGTTTTTCCTTGATCGTATTAAGGATAAACCGTGTATTGGTCCTCTCAACAAAATCATAGGTCTGTATCTTCTTTAGGAAAGCATCCATCTGGCGGCGATTCTTGAACCTTGCCATTATTGACGCATCAAAATCACCAGTCATATCATAGACCCCAAACACGTTCTTGTGAGTGGCAATCTCCTTTTCAACCTGGAAGAGCTTTCCTTTAGATATCCTGACTTCGACCATGACTTCAACATCATAGCCTATCTTGTCATAATCCACAATAGTTGTGTATCTTTTGATGACTCCCTCCTTTTCTAGGCGTTTTATCCTGTTCATCACTGTTGCGACTGATACTTTTACCTTTTTTGCAACCTCTCTGTATGACAAAGTAGAGTCCATTATCTTGGTATTTATGATGTCTTTATCGACGTCATCTAATTCCATTTATTTTATCTCCGTTTGTTTATTTTTAGGCTATTTTTTATACCAATACTAAACAAATATATAAAACTTCCTAATTATTTTACTAAAATGTTTAATTATACTACAAATAACTATATAAATAACCATAAATGACCCTTAAATAACAATTAAAGAGGCTAAAAGATGAAAAAAACAAGAAAATATTTCCTCCTGACAATCATAATGGCTATACTGATATCTGTGCCTGTCATGGCGCAAGATATGTCTGATGTTATCAAAGGGATAAACACTGTCTGGGTGCTTATGGCATCATTCTTAGTATTTTTTATGCAGGCAGGGTTTGGCATGGTCGAAGCTGGCTTTATCAGGGCAAAGTCCTCAGTAAATATCCTTATGAAGAACATGCTAGACTTTTCTATGGCTTCTTTAGGCTATTACATATTCGGGTTTGCAATCATGTTTGGTGCAGGCAATCTTTTCTTTGGCAAGACTGGTTTTTTCCTTTTTAGTATCCCTGCTGAGATGAACGGTGTCCCAACATTAGCATTCTGGTTTTTCCAGGCAGTCTTTGCAGCAGCAGCAGCAACAATAGTTGCAGGAGCATTGGCTGAAAGGCTGAACTTCAAAGCATATCTTATCTATTCATTCATCATCTCTGCATTCATCTATCCGTTGATCGGCCACTGGATATGGTCAAATGGGTGGCTTGCAAACCTCGGTTTTTTGGACTTTGCTGGTTCAACAGTAGTCCATGCTGTTGGAGGTTCTGCAGCTTTTATCGGAGCACTACTCCTAGGCCCTAGGATAGGAAAATACAACAAGGATGGCACTGCAAATGCCATATTAGGCCACAACCTGCCCCTAGCTGCATTAGGCACTTTGATACTTTGGTTTGGCTGGTTTGGATTTAATCCTGGTTCAACATTATCAGCAATGGACGCAGGCGCTATCGCAAAGATCGCTGTGAACACAAATCTTGCAGCAGCTACTGGCGCAATCGTCGCTATGTTCATCACCTGGAGAAAATTTGGAAAGCCTGATTTTGGTATGACCATGAATGGCTCACTAGCAGGTCTTGTGGCGATAACAGCTGGCTGTGCATTTGTCCAGCCTATGAGCGCAATCCTGATCGGTCTTGCTGCAGGATTTATAGTTGTTTATGGAGTAATATTCATAGACAAGATCCATGTTGATGATCCAGTAGGTGCAGTTGCTGTACACGGGATGTGCGGGATTTTCGGTACGCTTGCTGTTGGAATATTTCATGAGACTCAAGGTCTTTTGCTTGGAGGCGGCCTCAATCTGCTAAAGGTACAGGCGATAGGCGTCTTTTCAGTAGTGGCATTTGTTATCGCATCAATGTTTATTGTTTTCAAATGTATTGACAAGGTTATTGGACTTAGAGTATCAAGAGAGGATGAACTGAGAGGTGTGGATATATCAGAGCATGGGGCAGAAGCATACGCAGATTTCCCTATCTCTGCACTAAGCTAAAATGAAACTTATAATAGCAGTAATAAGGCCTGAGAAAGTAAGGGATGTAAAACAATCATTGTGGGACAATAAAGTTCATATGATGACAATAATTGACGTTAAAGGTTGCGGACAACAGAAAGGATACCAGGAAGAATATAGGGGTATAATCGAAGAGGTCAATCTTCATAGGAAAGCCATGATACTGATCGCTTTGAACGATAGCTATGTGGATCAGGCTGTAAAAGCTATCATCAAAGGTGCAAGGTCCAATGGTGGACATGTAGGTGACGGTAAGATCTTTGTCCTTGACCTGTTTGACGCGATAAGGATAAGAAGCGGTGAAAAGGGCATCGCCGCGATAGGCGGCGAAAGCATAGAGCTTAAAAATCTAAAAAAAATAGACAAGGTGGAGGTATAAAATGCCAGCATTAAATGCAAAAACAAAAGAAGATGTGATAGAATTATGCAACCAGTACAAGGTGAAGTTTATAAGGTTGTGGTTCACTGATATTTTAGGCCAGCTTAAGAGTTTTTCAATAACTATGTCAGAGCTGGATGCAGCTTTTGAAGACGGGATAGGTTTTGACGGCTCTTCGATAGAAGGATATAGGGATATTGAAGAATCAGACATGATCGCAAGGCCTGACCCAACTACATTCCAGCTTTTGCCATGGCAGTCTATCGAGGATAAGAGGGTTGCAAGGATGGTCTGCGACATCACAACCCCTGACGGAAAACCTTACGAAGGTGACCCAAGATATATCCTAAAAAGACAGCTTGAGAGAGCAAAAAAGATGGGGTATACGTTCTATATGGGCCCTGAGCTTGAATATTTCTATTTCAAGGATGATAAAGGCACTGAGATCGTTGAGAAAGCAGGTTATTTTGACCTAGAACATCTTGACATCACAGCTGAAGTGAGAAAAGAGACTGTACTTGCTCTTGAAGGCATGGGAATGACCATCGAGTGTGACCATCACGAGGTTGCTCCTTCTCAGCACGAGATAGATATCAGATACTGTGAAGCCTTGCAGATGGCTGACCATGTCCAGACCTATAAGTCAGTTGTAAAAGAGATAGCAAGAAAACACGGCCTTTATGCGACATTCCTTCCAAAACCGATCTTCAAGGTAAATGGCTCAGGCATGCACACGCACCAAAGCTTCTTTGAAGGTGACAAGAACGCTTTCTTTAGCAAGGATGACCCACACCACATCTCAGTAAAGGGCAAGCAGTACATTGCAGGAATTTTGAGACACGCAAGAGAATTTTGTGCAATAACAAACCAATCAGTAAACTCATATAAAAGGTTGGTTCCTGGTTATGAAGCGCCTGTGTATGTCGCTTGGTCAACAGCTAATAGGTCAGCGATGGTAAGGATACCAAACTTTGCGCCAGGAAAAGAGAAAGCAACAAGGATGGAATTAAGATGCCCTGACCCTGTTGCAAACCCATACCTTGCATTTGCAGTTATGATCGCTTCAGGACTGGAAGGCATAGAAAAAGGCTACAAGTTAGGAGAACCTACAAACAAAAATATCTTCCATCTGACAGATGAACAGAAAAAGGAGCTTGACATACCTTCTCTTCCAGGAAGTCTTGGCGAGGCCATAGAGCTTACTGCAGGATCAGATGTTGTAAAGAAAGCTCTTGGAGAACATATCTTCAATAGGTTTATCGAGATCAAGCGTAGAGAATGGGACGAATATAGGATGTGGGTCTCAGACTACGAGATAAAAAAGCTTCTCCCAAGGCTTTAAGCCTCCATTTTTTGGTTTTTTTCTTGTTTTTTAACCTTACAACATATTTTTAACAAAGCACAATATGTTCCTGCAATAACGCAATATTTAAAAAACCACTATCGGTTCCAAGCAATGGGGATAACTCTTGAACATAGTAGAAAAGATAATTAATGGCCACATAGCTGGCGGTAAATTTGAAAAAGGAAAAGAATCATCTATCCAGATAGACCAGACCTTAACTCAAGATGCTACTGGTACTATGGCTTATCTAGAGCTAGAAGCAATCGGTGTAGAAAAGGTAAAGACAGAGCTTTCTGTATCTTATGTTGACCACAATACTTTGCAGATGGGTTTTGAAAATGCTGACGACCATGAATATCTACGGACAGTTGCAAAGAAGTATGGCATCTTTTTCAGCAAAGCAGGCAACGGTATCTGTCACCAGGTTCACTTAGAAAGGTTTGGAAAACCTGGAAAGACACTGTTAGGCTCAGACTCCCATACCCCTACAAACGGAGGTATAGGTATGCTGGCGATAGGCGCAGGCGGGCTTGATGTTGCGCTCGCTATGGCAGGCAGGCCGTTTTATACAAGTATCAATAAGATTACAAAGATTGAACTGATAGGAAAACTTAGGCCTTTTGTTTCTGCTAAAGATATAATCCTAAAAGTGCTTGAGATCCTTACGACAAAAGGGAATGTCGGCACTGTGCTTGAGTATGGCGGCGAAGGCATAAAGCACTTGAGCGTTCCAGAAAGGGCGACAATAACAAACATGGGCGCAGAGCTTGGTGTAACAACATCAATATTCCCTTCAGACGAAGTCACAAGAGAATTCCTTAAAAAACAAGGCAGGGAAAAGGATTTTGTCGAGCTGAAAGCAGACCCAGGTTCAGAATATGATGAATTCATCAAGATAGACCTTGGTATGCTTGTTCCTCTTGTAGCAAAACCTCACAGTCCAGGTAACATTGCAAAAGTAAGTGAAGTCTCTGGCACCAAAGTGAACCAAGTTTGCATAGGTTCATGCACTAACTCTTCTTACTCTGACCTTTCTATCCTTGGAAAGATGCTTGAAGGAAAGAAAGTAAAAGATGATGTTGAATTGATCATCGCACCAGGTTCAAAACAGGTCCTTAACATGATTGCAAAAGACAAAACTTTGTCAAGATTGATATCAGCAGGAGCAAGGATTGCTGAGTCAGCATGCGGTTTTTGCATCGGAGCAGGACACTCGCCTAACACAGATGCCGTCTCAGTTCGGACAAACAACAGGAATTTTGAAGGGAGGTCAGGGACAGCATCTGCAAAGATATATCTTGCATCTGTTGAGACAGCTGCAGCATGTGCACTTACTGGAGAGATCACAGATCCAACAACATTGGGCTTAGAACCTATTAAGGTTGACCAGCCAGAATTCTTGCTAGATGATAGTATGATCCTGAAAGACTTTGATCCAAAAACAACTATAACCAGGGGTCCAAACATAGGAAGCCCGCCTGAAAAAAATCCAGTCAGAGACAATATTGAGGGCATTGCTTTGCTTAAGGTCGGTGATAAGGTCACAACAGATCATATCATGCCTGCTGGTGCAAGGCTAAAGTACCGAAGCAATATACCAAAGTATTCAGAATTTGTATTTGAGATTGTCGACAAGAACTTCTCAAAAAAATGCCTTGAGAATAAGAAAAAAGGCATCGCTAACATACTTATTGCAGGAGAAAGCTACGGCCAGGGATCTTCAAGAGAGCACGCTGCAATATGTCCTGCATACCTAGGGGTAAAGGCAGTAATTGCAAAATCAATAGAAAGGATCCATAAGGCTAACCTGATTAATTTTGGAATATTACCTTTACAGTTCGAAAACCATAAAGATTACGAATCAATCCAGCAAGATGACGAGATAGTCATTGAAGACATAATCAAATGTTTGCAGGATAACAAAACCTTAATAATAAAAGGCAAAAACATAAAACTGAGATATGATCTGACTGAAAATGACAAGAACATATTGATCAAAGGGGGAAAATTATATGCATAAGATAACACTTATCACAGGAGACGGCACAGGTCCAGAGCTTTCAGACGCTATGAAGAGATGTGTTGAAGCTGTCATTGATGTAGAATGGGATATCCAAACAGCGGGTATCGATGTATTTGAGCAGGAAGGAAACCCTCTGCCTCAGCGTGTTATTGACTCCATAAAAAAGAACAAGGTAGCGATAAAGGCGCCAATCACAACACCTTTAGGCTCAGGTTTTAGAAGCGTTAATGTTGCTTTAAGAAAAGAGCTTGACCTTTATGCTTGCGTAAGGCCTTGCAAATATTATCCTGGCATAAAATCATTGTTGAAAGAACCAGAAAAGGTTGATCTTGTGATAGTAAGGGAAAATACCGAAGACCTTTATGCTGGTATAGAATTTGAACAGGGAAAAGACGACACAAAAAGACTGATCCAAGAGATTGAGTCATTATCCAAAAAAGATATCAGAGAAGGTTCAGGCATATCGATAAAACCTATCTCAAGGTATGGCACAGAACGTATCGTCAAATTTGGTTTTGATTACGCCAAAACACAGAAGAGAAGAAACGTAACTTACATCACTAAATCAAATATAATGAAATTCACTGACGGACTTTTTCAGCATGTTGCTGAAGAGGTAGCTCTTAAATATCCAGAGATTGAAAGCTACCACGTACTTGTCGATAACATGTGCATGCAACTCGTACAAAAGCCAGAGCTTTATGATGTCCTGATCTTGCCTAACCTTTACGGTGACATCTTGTCAGACCTTTGCGCAGGATTAGTCGGCGGATTAGGTGTAGCACCTGGCGCAAATATCGGCGACAACTATGCAGTATTTGAAGCAACTCACGGCTCTGCTCCAAAGTATAAAGGCCAGAACAAGGTCAATCCTACTGCACTTATACTTTCAGCAGTTATGATGCTAAGATATCTTGGTGAGCAAGCTGCAGCAGATAGGTTGGAAAATGCAGTTGCAGAAATTATCAAAGAAGGAAAATACGTAACCTATGACCTAAAACCTTCAAGAGATGATCCGACAGCAGTCGGCACAAAAGAGATGGCAGACGCAATAATCGCAAAGATAGGTGATATTGATGGATGAACCATTCTTAAGACAGTTAGCAAAAACAGCAGAACAGTCAGGTATGATCGATCAAGTATTGTATGATGAATATAATGTTAAGCGTGGTCTAAGAAATCAGGATGGTACAGGTGTTTTGGTAGGATTGACACATATCGGTGATGTTATTGGCTATAAGTTTGTTGATGGTAAAAAGATCCCAACTGAAGGTGACTTATTGTATAGGGGGATTAGCGTAAGGAAGCTTGTTCAAGGTTTTCAAAAAGATAACAGGCAAGGTTTTGATGAAACAACATTCTTATTGTTATTTGGTAAATTGCCAACCAAAGAACTGCTAACAAAATTCTCATCGTCCATCTCTGAATTACGAGACTTGCCAGAAAACTTTACTGAGGATATGATACTAAAATTAAAAGGAAAGGATATAATGAACATGCTCGCACGATGCGTTTTAGCTCTTTACACCCTTGATGAGAACGCAGACGATATTACAACCCTAAATATTATTAAGCAAAGCATTAACCTTATTGCAAAATTTCCAACGATAATTGCTTATTCCTACCAATCGATGAGATACAATTTTCAAGGCATGAACTTATCGATCAGACATCCTGAAAAATCTTTAAGTACAGCAGAAAATTTCCTATACATGATAAAGGGCGATAAAAGATATACGCAATTAGAAGCAGAAGTATTAGATCTGTGTCTTGTGCTTCATGCAGAGCACGGGGGAGGTAACAATTCTTCATTTACCATGCATGTAGTAAGTTCGTCACACACTGATACATATTCAGCAGTTGCTGCAGCAATCGGCTCATTGAAAGGTCCATTGCATGGCGGTGCCAATTCACAGGTTGTTGGCATGATGGATGATTTAAAAAATAATATCACAGATTACAGTGACCCAGCGATTGAAGCTTATTTAACTAAAGTGATCAACAAAGAAGCACATGATAGGTCAGGAAAGATCTATGGTTTTGGCCATGCGGTTTATACAATATCAGATATTAGGGCAATATTATTAAAAGAAAGAGTTAGGGAACTGGCAATAGAACATGGCGCAATTGAAGAGTTTAATCTTTATGAGAAAGTTGAAAGATTGGTCCCAGAAGTTTTTTCCAAGGTTAAAGGGACAGCAAAAAGATTATTCCCAAATGTTGACTTTTATTCAGGTTTTGTATATAGGTTATTGGGAATCCCTGATGAGATTTTCACCCCGCTGTTTGCGATGGCAAGAATTACTGGTTGGAGCGCTCATCGTATCGAGGAGATTGTAAGTGCAAAAAGGATAATTAGGCCAGCTTACAAGAATGTTGCGCCATTGAACGGCTATAAGCTTATGAGCGAGCGTTAATACCCAAACCCAGAACTCTTTATTATCTCTTTTTCTTTTGTTATAATTAGTCCTTCTACATCATCAAGTGATTCAATCAGTTCCATACCAGAGGAAGCGCCCATCACAAATACTGAGGTTGCGAGCGCATCTGCTTCTTCAGCAGTATCAGCTATTATCGTAACTGATATTAAAGATGTTGCAGATAGTCCAGTTCGCGGATCAACAATATGATGGTAGTGCATCTCATCATCATAATACCTTTCATAATCACCAGATGTTGCGACAGCTGAACCGTTTAGTTCTATCAATGTGATATAATCATTCTTATCCCGTGGGTTTTGAAGCGCGATGCTCCATGGCTTCCCGTTCTTATCACCTAAAGCCCTCATATCTCCGCCAGCATTCACCAATGCATGTTCAACACCCTCTCTTTCAAGAGCTTCGATAGCTTTGTCTATGGCATACCCTTTTGCTATCCCGCCAAGTGTTATCGACATGCCATCTTTAAGGAAGGAAATATCCCTTTGCTTTATTGCTATATAATTATAATTCACAAGCTCCAGCGCTTCCTTCACCTCCTCATCTGTCGGCGGCCTTCCAAGTTCAGAAAATGTATGTGTATAAAGGTCCAATATCGGCTGGACAGTGATATCAAAAGAACCTTCGCTCAGGTCACCGTATTTCAAAGATTCCTTGATCATCTGGAAGAATTCATCTGGAACATTCTCGACCAAACCATTACTATTAATCTCATACACAAGACTGCCATTGATAGTGTTGCTCATCATATCCTCAATCCGCTTAATCTCGTCAAAAGCCGTCTGAATGGCAGTTTCAGCTTTATCATAATCTAGATTAAGGACCGTAACCTCTATATTTGTGCCCATCATTGTTGTTGTTTTGGTAGTCTTGTAAAGCGGCGCTTCTGCACAGCCAAACAGCAAAACCAGGCAAAGGATACAAATAATCTTCTTCATGCACACATAAAAACAAAATTTCTTTTTAAATTTTTTCCTACACAGCAATATTTTTATATAATTACCATCATATAATCCTATAATGACCTTCAAAATACTACATAACAACCGGCAAGATCCCTCGATCAAGCGAACCAGATTTTTCAAAGACAAATATAAGCCCTATGGCTATTTCTATGAGCACAAACATAACACAGTTGGTTTTGATTTTAAGGAATCAGATCTTAAAGCTCTTGTAAAGAAATATGAGGTTGATCCTGTCACTCTCGAGATAAGGCTTCCAAGAAATTATTCAGACATTTTTGCAAAAAGGTTAGCCAATAGCGAGATTGTTGCATTTCAAAAGCTCCATCTACCTTTTGAGAACCATATAATCAAACATAACTATTACAGGTTTGAAGTGTGGGAAAAGAAATAACAAAATCTTTAAATACAATCTATATTTGACCAAAAGAATGAAAGCAATAGGGGGGATTCATCCTAACTACAATAAATTCACATCCAAGTCAAAGATAGAGGTAGCTCCTTCTCCTAAATTAGTCATTCTGCCGTTAAGCCAGCACATCGGCGCTCCATGTGAGCCTTTGGTAAATGTTGGTGACACTGTAAAAGTAGGCCAAAAGATTGCAGAAGCAAAAGCATTTGTCTCTGCACCGATCCATTCTTCAATCTCAGGCACTGTAAAGAAGATAGAAGATATGCCTCATCCTGTACTTGGCAAATGCAAGGCCATAATCATTGAATCAGACGGCAAGATTGACTGGGATCCAACCATAAAACAGCGCGACAATCCAATGTCTCTTGATAAAGAAGAGCTCAAGAATATGATCAAAGAAGCCGGTATTGTAGGTATGGGCGGAGCAACATTCCCTACCCATGTCAAGCTTTCTCCTCCAAAAGAAAAGCCGATCAATATCCTTATCCTAAATGGCGCAGAATGCGAGCCATACCTTACATGCGACCACAAGCTTATGATCGAGAAATGCACAGAGATAATTAAAGGTGCATTGATCATAAAGAAGATACTTGACGTGCAAAAAGTAGTTATAGGTGTTGAGGATAATAAAGAGAACGCGATCCTTGTTCTTAGGGAAAAGATTGAAGAGATGAACGCAGATATAAAAGTCATTGCGCTTCCAACATCATATCCTCAAGGCGCAGAAAAGACACTTATCTACACTGTAACTGGTAAGGTTGTGCCAGCTGGCGGCCTACCTATGGATGTTGGCGCAGTTGTACAGAACGTTTCAACAGCAAAAGCTGTCTATGACGCTGTTTATGAAAGCAAACCACTTATCGAACGGGTGGTTACTGTTACAGGCGCAGTAAATGACAGAAAAAACCTTCTAGTAAAGATCGGAACACCAGTAAAACAGATCATAGAGTTCTGCGGCGGATATTCAGGGGCTGCTTCAAAGCTTATCTCTGGAGGTCCTATGATGGGGATTGCACAGTGCACAGAGGATATCCCTGTTCTCAAAGGTTCTTCAGGTATACTAGTACTTGCAAAACAGCCAGAGGCAGAAGAATTTGACTGTATCAGATGCGGAAAATGTGTTGAGGCATGCCCAATGCAGCTTATGCCAACAACAATTGCGCAGTATGCAGAAAAAGACATGATAGAAAAGGCAGATGAATACAATGCAGCTGACTGCATTGAGTGCGGCTGCTGTTCATATGTGTGCCCTAGCAAGATTCCTTTGGTACAAAAGATCAAGATAGCAAAGAACCAGATACTGGCAGACAGGAAGAAAAAATGACTGATGACAAGCTTAAAGAGGCTCTTGCAAGGATCTACAGGAGAGATGTGTCTGTCGAACCTAAAAAAGCATTTGAGATAAAAAAAGAGCCGGTCATTGATACAACTGTAAAAGAAAATGTTAAAGAAGCCCAAAAGCCTGAACCAGAAAATCAAGTCATGACTGAATATGTAAAAGAACAGGATAAGCCAGCAGCACCGATAATCAAATTGCAGCAAAAAAAGGAGTTCAAGAAAGAAGAGCCAGCAGATGAACCAAAACCAGTGATCAAGGCCCCTTCTAAATTCACAGTATCTTCAAATCCTCATATAAAAGATAATTCCTCAGTCAAGAACATCATGTGGATGGTTGTTGTCTCATTGCTCCCAGCAGCAATTGCAGGAGTATATTTTTTCAAGCTAAGGGCATTATCAGTGATCGTTCTTAGCGTTGCATCAGCAGTTGCAACTGAGATAATAATCAATAAGCTTGCAAAAAAACCAGTCACTGTGCATGACGGTTCTGCAGTCATAACTGGCCTTCTCATGGCACTTATTTTATCGCCTTTGGTGCCTTGGTGGATTCCAGTACTAGGTTCGATTTTCGCGATCGCGATAGCAAAGCTTGCATTTGGCGGGCTTGGACATAACATCTTTAACCCAGCATTAGCAGGAAGGGCATTCCTTGTCGCATCATTCCCTGCTTTGATGACAAGATGGCTTCTTACAGATGGTGTTACAGGAGCAACTCCTTTAGGTATGTTAAAAGAGGCAGGCGTAGCTACAGTATCATACTTTGACCTATTTATCGGAAACATCGGGGGATGTATAGGCGAGACATCTGCATTAGCAATAATCCTTGGCGGTGCATTCCTTCTTTACAAAAAAATCATAGATTGGAGGATCCCAACATTATATATAGGAACATCAGCTTTGATAGCTGTAATATTTGGAAGAAATCCACTGTTCCATGTATTATCAGGCGGCCTATTGCTTGGAGCATTTTTCATGGCAACAGATTATGTCACAACCCCGATAACCAAAAACGGTAAGCTATTATTTGGTTTTGGCTGCGGCTTTTTGACAATGGCTATCAGGCTCTGGGGCGGTTATCCAGAAGGTGTCATGTTCTCGATCCTGCTTATGAACGCATTCACTCCATTGATAGATAGATGGACAAGGCCAGTGCAATTTGGAGGCAAGAAAAGATGAATGAACAGCTCCATCTTGGGATCACGTTGATGATCGTGACTTTGATAGCAGGTGGAGCACTAGCTTTGACAAATCAGTATACTTCAGATCAGATTGAAAAACAAAAAGAGCTAGCTCTTACAACTGCGCTTAACAAGGTTATTGATGCAGACTCATTCGAATCAGTCGGCAATGATTATGTTGCCTATAAAGATAGTCAGGTTGTAGGTAAAGTCATGATGATCGAGGTTTCAGGGTATGCATCGATGATAAAGGCTTTGGTAGGCGTGGACAATGATAATAAGATAACAGGTATTGATGTCTTGGAGCAGGCTGAAACTCCAGGCCTAGGAGCAAAGATCGCCTCAGAAGAATTTAAAGGCCAATTCATGGGAAAATCCTCAGATGCTCTCGCGATTAGAAAAGATGGCGGAAATATCGATGCGATCACTGGCGCAACAATCAGCTCACGTGCAATAACAAATGCAGTTAAGTCTGCATTAGAGGGTGCTGACGCAATAACCACAGCATCTCCAGAGTGGGACGGATCCACCAACCAGCCAGTTAAACAGGATGATGAAAAAGCAGATACAAAATCAGATGATGACAGCTGTGATGATCCAACATTATGTGAGACTGAGCCGCAGCTATCAGATGATGATGATGAATATCCAGGATCAATTTCAGAGGCAGGCGACATGACACCTAATGCTTTAGAAGAGCAGTCAGAGCCAGTTGCTCCTGAAAATCTTACTTCAGAAGATCAGGTTTCAAAAGAAATAATAGGAGAGCCGACAAACTATACAGGTTAAGATGGGAAACTTTACAGAATTGTTCAAAGGACTGTTCCAGGAAAATCCAGTATTTGCATTAGTCTTAGGCCTATGCCCAACCTTAGCAGTCTCAACCTCTTTAGACAATGCGATCGGCATGGGAGCAGCTGCAACATTTGTACTGTTATGCTCAAACATAATAATATCCTTGATAAGAAAACAGGTTCCTGAAAAGATTAGGATACCTATCTATATTGTAGTTATCGCTTCATTTGTAACAATGGCATCACTATTCATGCAGGCATTCCTTCCTGAACTTAACAAGGCTCTCGGTATCTATGTGCCATTGATCGTTGTAAACTGCATCATTTTAGGGAGAGCAGAAGCATTTGCATCAAGAAATAACGCAGTTAAGTCAGCGATGGACGGTATCGGCATGGGAGTAGGTTTTACTTTGGCTCTTGCATTGATAAGCATAATAAGAGAGCTTCTTGGAACCGGTTACATCAAGCTTTTTGGTATCACATTGATAGCAATACCTATCGAGCCAGCGATGATATTCATACTTGCACCAGGTGCATTACTAGTTATGGGACTTTTGCTTGCTTTATTTGCACAGGTCAGAAAAAAGAAATATGAAGTTAAATGTTGTGAGGTGAAAGAATGACCAACCTCATGGCTATCATAATAGGTGCAATCTTTGTCAACAATTTCATACTCACAAGGTTCTTAGGATTATGTCCCTTTTTTGGAGTATCTAAAAAAACAAAGCCAGCGATCGGAATGGGCATGTCTGTAATCTTTGTCCTTACTCTTGCTTCGATGGCAACATGGCTAGCGTATACCTATGTGCTTTTGCCAATGCATCTTGAATATCTGCAGATAATAGTTTTTATCCTTGTGATAGCAACCCTTGTTCAGTTTGTTGAACTGTTCCTAAAGAAGGCAAACCCAGTTCTTTACAAATCACTTGGAATATATCTTCCTTTGATAACAACAAACTGTGCAGTGCTTGGAGTAGCACTCCTTAATGTGCAGGATAACTATAATTTTATCGAAGCAGTTGTATTCGGCCTGTCAGCTGGAATTGGATTTACTTTAGCATTACTACTCATGTCAGGAATAAGAGAACGTCTTGAGCTTTCAAAAGTGCCAAAAGCATTTGACGGCCTTCCGATAGCATTCATAGTAGCATCACTTATGTCCTTAGCGTTCCTTGCATTTTCAGGTATGATAAAATGACAATAGAGATAATCCCATCAATTGCTGTACTTGGAGGTTTTGGTCTGGCTTTCGGCCTTTTCCTTGGATTTGCTTCTAAGAAGTTTAAGGTAAAGGAAGACCCTAATGTGAGAAAAATCCAGGATGTATTGCCTGGCATAAATTGCGGAGCTTGCGGGTATGCTGGATGCTCAGCTTATGCAGAGGCAGTCGTCAACAATAAAGAGGTTCCTATCAATCTGTGCGTTCCAGGAAAAGAGGCAGTTGCCAAGAAGATTGGCGAGATATTATGCAGAGAATGTGCTTCTGTGAGGGAAGCTAGGGTGGCAAGGCTACATTGTGCAGGTGGAAAGCAAGAGGTCAAGAACAAATATAAATATGACGGCATAAAGACATGCAAGAGCGCATCAGCACTGCAAGGAGGCCCTAAAGATTGTTCATTTGGCTGCATAGGTTTTGGTGACTGTGTAGCTGCCTGTCCATTTGACGCTATACACATGGGCGATAATGGCCTGCCTGTTGTTGACGAGAAAAAATGCGTTGCCTGCGGAAAGTGCGTTGCAGCATGCCCAAAGCGCCTGTTTGAGCTTGTTCCAAAAAAGAGCAAGGTTCATGTGCTCTGCTCATCAAAAGATAAGGCTCCTCAGGTTATCAAGTCCTGCAAAGTAGGGTGCATAGCCTGCAAAAGATGCGAGACTGTCTGCCCAGTTGAAGGAAAAGCAATACATGTGATTGATAACCTTGCAGTCATGGATTACTCTAAATGCATAAGCTGCGGTAAATGCGCAGAAGTATGCCCAAGAA
>JAHJBD010000125.1 GCA_018813725.1 Nanobdellota archaeon
AAGCAGTATGCTCAGAATGTGGCCAGGAATGCGAAGTACCATTTAAGCCTACAGAAGGTAAACCTGTATATTGCAGAGAATGTTATAGAAATAAGAAAAAATTCTGATTCTGAACAATTCTTTTATCTTATTTTTTTTATTTTTTTATTCGCCTTCAAATTCTACCAAGCAGAACGCTTTGTAACCAGCATCAATAAGCTTCTTTTTACCGCCTACTTCAGGCAGATCTACTATAAAAGCGCACTCAACGACCTTGCCGCCAAGCTTTTCAATAAGCTTTGCAGCAGCAAGACTGGTCCCACCAGTCGCTAACAGATCATCAACCAGCAATACATTCTCTCCTTGTTTGATAGCATCGCAATGTATCTCGATAGTGTCAGTGCCGTATTCAAGGTCATAAGTTATTGATTCGCACTTGAATGGCAGTTTCCCTTTCTTCCTCAAAGGAACAAACCCAACACCTAATTCATGCGCAAGAACTCCACCCAGGATAAATCCTCTAGCTTCAATCCCTGCCACAACATCAACTTTTACATCCTTATACCTTTTGACAAATTCTGTAACAACATCTTTTAGCCCTTGTGAATCCTGAAGCAGTGTAGTTATATCTCTGAACATTATACCTTGCTTTGGAAAATGAGGAACTGTCCTTATCTTATTCTTTATATGGTCCATTTAGTCAACCTCTGGGATAGTATTTAATAGTAGGTCAGTCACCTTATTGACATTCTGTTTAAAGATTTTAATCACCTCATCCCAAGTCACAGGCTTACCTTCCTCTTTCCAACAGTCATAATCAGTCGACATGGCAACTGCAGCATAAGGTATCCCTGCTTCGTTTGCAAGAGCACACTCAGGCGCAACAGACATGTTTATCACATCAGCGCCCCATAACCTAAACATCTTGCTCTCAGCCTTGGTAGAAAACCTTGGCCCTTCGATGGTTATCACAGTACCTTTATCATGATGCCTGAGCTTAAGTTTTTTTCATTTTTTTATCAGGATTTGCCTTAATTTGTCATCAAATGGCTCTGCCATCGGCGTATGTATTGGCTTATTTGGTTCAAAATGCTCATGGAATGTGAGGTTCCTGAGCCTGGTAAAATCAATAAACTGGTCAACTATAACAAGATCACCACGATCGATCTCTTCCCTTAATGAACCAACAGCAGTTGTAGCAAGGATATGTGTGCATCCTTGGTCTTTCAACGCTTGGATATTTGCCCTAAGATTAACCTGAGTTGTAGGGATAGTATGCTCTCTTCCGTGCCTTGCAAGGAGCACAACATCAACACCATTGATCTTACCGACCTTAAGTGATGAGCTGGGTTTGCCCCAAGAAGTGTCAACATCAATATCCTTAGCATCCTCTAAAATATCAGGATTATCCAATCCAGATCCACCTATAATGCCTATCTTCACCATAAAGCACAAAGAAGAGATAATTGTATTTAAAGATTATGCTGTTAAAATTACCTAAAAAAAGAAGTTACCACCAAAAACCTTATTAACTTATTATTCTAAGACAAGATTATGAAAAACTTTGATATTGCAAAGATATTCTATGAGATTGCAGACCTCTTGGATATCAAAGGAGTACAGTGGGAGCCAAGAGCTTACAGGAAAGGCGCCCAATCATTAGAAAATCTGAGTGAAGATGTTTCAGATATCTACGAAAAAGGCAGCATAAAAGCACTGATGGAAATCCCAGGTATAGGAAAAGCCTTAGCTGAGAAGATTGAATCATATATCAAGACAGGCAAGATAAAAAAGCTTGAAGAGTTAAAAGCATCATTCCCAAAACATTTTGATGAACTTTTAGAGATTCCTGGCATGGGACCGAAAAAAGCTTTGCTTCTGAACAAAGAGCTAAATATCAAATCAGTAAAAGATCTAGAGAAAGCCATAGCACAGCATAAGATCGCAAAGATAAAGACACTAGGAGAAAAGACAGAGCAGAACATACTCCAAGGTATTGAGTTATTAAAAAAAGGCCAGGAAAGGCGATTGATAGGTTTTGCACTGCCTATTGCAGAACAGATAAGAGATGCTCTTCTAGATAAACCATTTGTCGAAAAGGCAGTGATTGCAGGTTCATTAAGACGCAGAAAAGAGACAATCAAAGATATTGATATTCTTGTAGCATCGTCTGAGCCAAAGAAAGTCATGGATTTCTTTTCATCGATGAAGATCATAAAGAGGATCATTGCAAAAGGGGACACAAAAACATCAGTGATACTCGACAACAATATGCAGTCAGACCTTAGGGTTATTCCAGAATCCCAATTAGGCTCTGCGCTCCAATATTTTACAGGCTCAAAAGAACATGGAGTAAAACTAAGAAAGATTGTTGTGCAAAAAGGCATGAAATTATCTGAGTACGGACTGTTTGACAGAAAAACTAACACACTGCTAGCATCCAAGACAGAAGAAGAGATATACAAGAAGATAGGATTACAATATCCAGAGCCAGAATTAAGAGAAGATAATGGCGAGATTGAAGCTGCGCTAAAAAACAAGCTCCCTAGATTAGTTGAACTATCAGATATAAAAGGAGATATGCACGTTCACTCAGATTACTCAGACGGTGGCAACACTATCAAAGAGATGGCAGAAGCTGCGATAAAAAAAGGCTATGAATATATCGTACTCTCAGACCATTCGCAAAGCCTAAAAATAGCGCATGGATTGACTGCGCAAGACCTGAAAAGACAGTGGAAAGATATTGATAAGTTAAATTACAAAAACTTCAAGATTCTAAAAGGAACAGAGGTTGACATACTTTCTGATGGCGACCTTGACTATGAAGATTCCCTATTAAAACAGTTTGACTTTGTAACTGCATCTATACACAGCGGATTTAAACAGACAAAAGAAAAGATCACTTCAAGGATACTAAGTGCCATAGAAAACGAGCATGTTGACTGCATCGGACACTTAACTGGAAGATTGATAAATAAAAGACCGCCATATGACCTGGATACAAGCAAGATATTCAAAGCAGCAGCTGACACAAACACATTTCTAGAGATAAATTCACACCCAGTAAGACTAGACCTAAAAGATACTCATGTAAGAGAAGCTATATCAAAAGGTGTAAAGATTGTCATAAACACAGATGCACATATTATCGATGAATTAGATTACATGAGATATGGTGTCTTTACAGCAAGACGTGGCTGGGCAGAGAAGAAAGATATTGTGAATACTATGAGTTGGAAAGAATTAAGATTATAATTTTCTGATCTTACACACAAAAAACCCTTCAGTATCATTATCCTGCGGCCATATCCTTAAGCATTTCTTAACTTCAGGAGAATACTCCTTACCGTCAAATGAAGTGACAGCAGGTGAGCGCTTGATATCAAGATCGATCTCCTCAATCTTTGCATTATCATATTTTGTGATCAGGAAATCAACAACACCTTCATCTTCTTCAGGCTCTAAAGAGCATGTTGAATAGACTATAGTGCCGCCTTTCTTCAAATTGTTAAAAGCAGTATCTAAAAGATGCTTCTGCGTCCCGCTAAGCCGCTTTACCATTGTCTCGTTCCATATCCTTAATGTCTTAAGTGACTTTCTGATTGTGCCGGTTCCAGAACAAGGCGCATCAACAAGTACCCTGTCAAATTCAAGATCTTTAAACCACTGCCCCTGCATCAATGTTACCACAACATTCCTAACACCGCTCCTCTGCATGTTTATGCCTAAAGGTGCAAGCCGAATTCCTTGAAAATCATTTGAGACTAAAACACCCTCATTGTTCATGTTCTGGGCTATCTGAGAACTCTTAGAGCCAGGAGCAGCACACATATCCAGCACCATCTCCCCGGGTTTTGCTCCGAGAACCACAGGAGGTATCATCGAAGCTGCTTCCTGTACATAGATGTATCCTAAACAATGCTCATCAGTATTACCTATATCCCTTCTGCCTTCAACATGTTCAACCCAAAATCCCTCTTTGCACCAAGGTATCGGAGTTAAGATCCAACCTTTTTTTGCCAGGCTTTCCTTAACTTCTTCTACGCTTTTCTTTAAGGTATTGATCCTGACAGAGCGCCTCAGATATGTCAAAGACACCTTTCTAAAAGTATCCCAGTCTGTAAGCTTGGAATATCTGTTGACAAACCTATCCTTAAACTTGATCTCCTGCGCATCCTTCATCTCTTCCATACTGGATATAGTTTAAGGATTGTTATAAAAAGCTTACCTTTAAAAGAGCATCATATTTTTCATAGAACATGACACTTGACCAGGATATAGATAGGACCTTAAGCTGCATAAATACAGAGGTACGGGTTATACTATTGAATGTATTAGATGGACAGCCTTTGATCGCAAGAGAAGTTAGAGATCAGATAACAGATCTTGCGGCTGTTACAGGGAATGTGTTTGCAAGCGGTGATGACCCCAGAGATGATTACAAGATAATAAGAGAAGAGCTGAACTTTCTTACAAGACAAGGTGTTATAGCAAAACAGGTTGATGATAAACACAGGTTCCATATTGCAGAAAGGGGAGTGACTTACGATCTTGCTATGCTGGCGTTAAGGTCAATGGCATTTACAGACCAAAGCATAAGCAACATCCTAGGATATAGGGCAAGGGGGCTGAAAAGACAGAGCATGAGCACAAGGTTTAGGGTGTTGATGGCTTTTGGAGGTGCTTATAATCCTGCAACTGACAGGTTTGAATTAAGCGAACCTGAGAAAAGGAGTTACAAGCAGCTCTTAGATAATTCAGGTGTAAACCCTCACGAGTTCTTCAAGACAGTGCAAGTAATGCTTGAGAATGGACTTATCGAGAAAAAAGAAAAAGAACATAGAGGCTGCTATAGGATAGCTCCAGGATTATTAGAATATCTTAGAGCAAAAACGACTGGCCTTCCTGCTAGAAAGAATGTTTTCCGAGCATTAATGGATGATGCGACCAGACGACCAGACCTTTACACAACCGGAACAGTGGTCAATCCTTACACAGGACAGATTGCAGAAGCAATGAAAGATTATTCAAGATTTAGCGTAACAAGACCATTTAGACAGATGCAGCAAGATGGTGCCTTGATAGACCAAGACCATTCATTAGTAAGCTACAAGCTAACACCACAAACCGAACTACTATACAATCAGTTTCTTCGCCTGGCATACAATGCATTAACATGCCAGCAGAGGATATTCCAAGGCGCAGATTATGTATTCCATGATCTTGCCTCAGATATTGCGATCACCCTTGACGTTTACCGAAGAAAACTTGACAAAAGATACTCAAGATCATCTCCACCATGTACTGCCTGTAACAGCCAAGCCTGATTTCTCAATAAGTTTTAAATATAAGCAAGATAAATAATAGTATATGGCAAAACTAAATGATGTATTAAAGTTCCCTGACAAGAATATCCCTCCTGTAGACCAGTGGAGAAAGGCATATGTTGAGATTACAGCTAAAAGGATAGCAAATTTTGACAGTATCGATCAAGTCACCAGGATCAAGAACGAACATAGCGATGTTCGCGGAGTAGTATCCCAAGGAACAATAGAAGCTGCAGACTTGCCAAAGTTGCCAGCAGAGAAAGTTCCAGCAAAAGTATTACACGGAGATATCCACCATTCACACTACAAGACATTATTTCGCAGGCGGCCAGGAATCGAGATAGATTTCTATACAGAAGCTAACCAAAAAAGGATTATTGATGTGTACGAATCTGACCATTATTCTTTGGTTATCGAGAAAGCTGCTTGACCATATAAGGCCCTTCTCTTCTATACCCAAGTTTTCTGTAATAGTCCCTGGCTCCAATTCCTGAGATGACAACCATCTTTTTCTTGTAATATGTTTTGGCGATATCTTCAGCTTTAAGAAGCAGCTTTTTGCCTAACCCCTTGTGCTGCACCTCTCCTTTTTTTCCGATGGCTACAGCAGGGCCATATACATGCAGTTCCCTTAGAAGCGCAGAATCTTCAGTAATCTCTTTTCTTAAGAATTCATAGGGTATACGTAGTCTGCAAAAACCAAGCAATGCTTCACCAGCAGTAGCTTGTATAAAGAACTCATTACCGCCTGATGCGCTGTAATTTATAGTTTCAATACTGACTTTCTTTAGATCAAGCTTTCTCTTGCCCTTCATTTGTTGGCCAATCTCTCTGCACCTTATACAATGGCATTCGTACCCTTTTTCCTTCATGACCTTATCCACATACTGCCTAAGGTTAGTCTTATCAACACCAGCTTCTGTCATAAAAGTAGGTATATCCCTCTGGACACGCATTATCCTGCAGTATTCAGGCACAAACTCCTTGAACTCTGCTATGATATCAGCAGCAGCCTTGGTAGTGAGCGGCTTAAACTTTTTCTTTTTCCAGATGTCATAAAGCTTTGTCCCTTTTAGTACCATGCACGGATAAAGTTTCAGCATGTCTGGCTGAAAGTCCTCGAACAAGAACAATGAAGCTAAAGCATTAAGGTCCATCTTTGGCGTCACTCCAGGAAGCCCAAGCATCATGTGAAAATTAAGCTTAAACCCTAGATCTTTAAGCGCTTTTATTGACTTGATCGAATCCTCAACAGTATGGCCGCGCTCGATCCTTTCAAGCACATCATCATAAATTGTCTGTATTCCAAGCTCAACCCTTGTCGCTCCAAGCCTAAGCATCTCATTGCCATGCTTAAGTTTCCCATAATCAGGCCTTGTCTCGATAGTAAGGCCGATACATTTGATATTTGACTTTTCATTCTGATTTTGGATTGTTTCAAGTGATAATTTAGTTTGCCTCAATCTCTGATATTTTTTTAGGAGAGATACTTCCCTTTCTTTGCTATTGATATCTCCAGGCAGTTCAAAGAATCTCTTAAATTTTACAAAATCAAACTTACCCTTCTTAAAGAACATCTTAGAAAAATCATTCATAGCTTTGAATGAATACTTCACAAAATCTTCTTGATACCTTTTAGGAAATGAAGGAAAAGTGCCACCCATAAGTATCAGTTCAACCTTATCAGGGACATGTCCAGATACAACATACTGCTCAAGCCTGTTCATCACCTGAAGATAAGGGTCATAATTATTCCTGATAGCACGACGAGTTGCAGGCTCCTTGCCAGTATAAGATTGTGGAACAGAACCAAATGGGCTGTCAACACCACCTGGGCAGGTGATGCACTTACCGTGAGGGCATTTCATAGGTTTTGTCATAACTGCAACTACAGCAACACCAGATATAGTACGAGTAGGTTTAGCCTGAAGAAATCTTTTTACCTTGTCAACATCTTTGTCATCAGCATGAAGCAGTATCTCAATATCAGTTGGTATCCTTTTCAGATTGTATTTGTTGCAAAGTTTATTCTTGAGTTTATTCAATACTGCCTTACTTGGCTTTTTCTTCTTGATCTCTGAGACGATCTCTTGATAAAAGTCCATATTAAGAATAAGAAGCGAGCGGATTTAAAAAGCTATTGCTGATCTGATTAATAAGCCCAATATTAAATTAGTTAATAGATTAACAGATAATGTAATATATCTATTTTAAGTTAACATATTAAAAAACAAAAAACTTAACCTTAACAAACACATACACAGCATAAAACAATACTAATATCGCTGATTCTCTTTTGCTAAGCTTAAGATCATCCCAGAAAAACCCTAAGCCTATAAGAGATACGATAAACCAAAACGGGATGTCAAAAAATACAAGCGACCGCTCAACAAGATAGCCAGATATCGCCGCCCCTATACCCAAAGCAAATAGAGGATTTGTGATATTGGACCCTACCAATGTACCTAAAGACAAAGCATGCTTACCTTTTATTATCCCTACAAGCGATGTTGTCAATTCTGGAAGAGCAGTTCCAACACCGATTATCATCGTACCTACAAAAGAACCTCGCCACCCAAGTATTTCAGTCACACGGACAGCAGCCTCAAGAGCAAACTTAGCCCCTCCCAAAAGCAGCGCAAACCCCACAATGATTAGTACAACATCCAGCCATATGTTTGACTTGTCTTTTCTTTTTGAGAATATCCTTTCCTCTTTGCTAAGATAAATAAGGTAGCCAATATAAAGCAAAGCAAGTATCACACCCTCAAGCCTAGTTATGTGGCCGCTAAGAGATATGAAAAAAAGGATAAGTATCGAAGCAAGCATAACGATAAAATCAATCTTTAATATCTTCTCATCACTGTAGACCTTTGCAAGCAGCCCGACCATACCCAGGACAAATGTTATCTGCACAATATTTGACCCTATATTTGTACCGACAACAAGATTGGATAACAGTCCGTCTCCACCTCTAACAATCTTTATGCTTGCGTAGATATGCGCAAATATCTCAGGAAGAGAAGTCCCTATAGATAATATTGTAAGGCCGATAAACCCTTCAGAGATCTTCATTGATTTGGCTATATTGATAGCTGCATTTATAGTAAACTCAGCGCCAAGCCATAAGGCCACTAATCCACCTATCAATATGACAAGATCAATTATCATAATATTACCTCAAGCAGGATAAATAGCATATAAAGCCCGACCATTACAATGCCATGCTTCCATGTGACCTCATCCTTTAGCATTACAACCAGCGTATACAAAAGACCCACCATCATGAACACAAAGGTCAGCATTATTGTCGACATTGCGATATTGAACGGATTGACCAACGCCGCGATCCCAAGAACTAATGTTGAGTTAGCTACGATGCTGCCCAGCACATTTCCAGTCGCCATATTCTGATGATGCCTTTTGACTGAACGGAACTGCACCATCAATTCTGGCATTGATGCTCCTGCACCGATGATTATCAGGCCTATCACATAAGCAGATATCCCAAACTTGTTAGATATCGCAACTGACGAAAAGACAAGCCACCTTGCAGATAAAAGCAACGCTACAAGGCTGCCTGTAAAAATGATTGAATCTTTCCAGATTTTTCCCAGTTGCACATCCTCTTTCAGCTTACCCATCTCACCTTCACCCTGCCACAATTTGATGATATACAGCATGAAAGCTATCAAGAGAATAACCCCGTCTATCCTTCCGAGCGCACCGTCAATAACCAAGAGGAACGGAAGCAATGCCATAAACAAAGTTGTTATAGGCGCAGCCCCGCCGACATCTGTCCTTGTCTTGATTTTCTTGACTACGATAAGCAGCGCCCCTAATAATGGGATCTTAAACATATTCGAACCAAAGATTGTGCCAAAAACGATGTTTCCCTCACCTATAGAAGCTCCAGTGACCGAAGCCACAAGCTCAGGAAGCGCAGTTCCTATCGAAACCACGATAAAACCTATCAAGTAATCGCTTATGCCAAGTTTCTTTGCATAGTCACTTATCCCATATACTAGCAAGTCCGAAGCTTTAGCCAAGATGCCAAGACTAAACACAATTATTATTGAAAAAAACACTACAGGATCCAAGCCCCGCAACATCGACATGATATCTATCATTTTAGTCCTCCTTGATAAAAATGGGAGAACCAGCTGAGAGGCTGGTCCTGCCCACTGTTTTTCGCCAAAAACCATGATAACCTGTGAAATAGGCCTGTTAACGCTGTAAACCTTTGATGCTGTCCAATGTGTATCATCTTAATTTCTCCTCCACAGAAGGCTTCTGATTAGCCTCAAACTTCACATACCACTTGTTAGCTATTGTATCATAGGAAAACACCACATGATACTTCCTACCCTCCTGCAATGCAAAGAGCATCGGCTTTGGTATTGTAGTCTCAAAGCTAGATCCGCGCTTGTACAACTTCCTTCTGAACTCAATAGCCATTTTTACTTATTTTA
>JAHJBD010000126.1 GCA_018813725.1 Nanobdellota archaeon
AAAATTATTCTTTGGTGTACGTGCGAAAGATTAATAAATCATAATAACCAGGTTAGATAGGATGGTATTTGTAAATTTCATTTTACTGATAGTAGGGCTGGTACTCCTTGTCAAAGGCTCTGACTTTTTTGTGGAATCTGCATCATCTATAGCAAAAAGGATGGGAGTTTCTGAATTTGTCATTGGATTGACGCTGGTCGCGCTAGGGACATCAGTGCCTGAGCTTGCTTCCTCTGTTGTCGCAGCAGCCAAAGGTGCAGGAGATCTTGCGATAGGTAATGTAGTAGGTTCAAATATAGCGAACATAGGGCTGATACTAGGTATCGCTGCTGTGATAGCAGTGATAAAAACAAAGAAACAGATGCTGACAAGGGACGGTTTTTTGATGTTATTCGCAACCTGCTTATTTTACATATTTATCATAGACGGTGTGTTTGGATGGATCGAAGCACTTTTGTTTCTGCTGCTTTATGTTGCCTATATGACTTTTCTTATCAAATCCAAAGATAAGATGGAGAAAGAGTATCATTTTGGGCATTTTGTAAGATACTTTTTCAGGTTTGGATATATTGTGACGATAAGGAACGGGATCCAGTCCAGCCTAAAAAAGAAAAAGATACCAAGCAGAAAAAAAGCTGCTCTGAAACAGAAGTTTAGGGCTGGTATGCTGAGAGACTTGGCGCTGCTTTTTATCGGTGGCGTCGGAATTGTTTTTGGGGCAAGATATCTGGTTGAAGAGGCTATATTCTTTGCCAATATATTTAATCTGTCAAATACTGTTATAGGGGTTATCCTTGTGGCAGTAGGCACTTCATTGCCTGAACTAAGCGTATCTATCACTGCTGCGAAAAAAGGTTATGGAGACATCTGCGTCGGGAATGTGATAGGGTCTAACATCGCAAATCTCTTCCTGATACTAGGAGTTGCAGGATTGATCACCCCATTAGTTGTAGACATTACTACCTTGCTTTTTACAGGGCCTGTGATGATACTGATGGCAATAATGCTACTAATATTTATCAGAAGCAGGTGGAAGATAAGGAGAACAGAAGGCCTTATTCTTTTGACCATGTATTGCTTATTTATCAGTCTCTTATTGTTTAGAATTTTTTAAACTCATTATCTTATAGGCCAGTTTGGCTAAAGAATATGCTTCTGCTCTGAAATTCTCAGTTGGAGCGAATTCGACTATGTCTGAAGCTATCACGTTTTTGTTATTGAAGATTATGTTCAGCAGGCTTATAATCTGGTCCCATGAAAAACCACCTGGTTCTGGGGTCCCTGTGTTTCTTATGAAAGAAGGATCAAAAACATCAACGTCTATTGAGATGTAGACTTTTTCTTTCAGGCTTGATAGCTTTTGTTTGAAAATATCCTCATTATAATCATAGGCTTTGATCAGGCCAATATTCTTATTATTATTGATGATATCTACCTCATCCAGGTCCATTGATCTGACCCCAACAACCAGAGTCTTGTGTTTGTCAGATACTCTTTGAGTTGTGCACCTATGGTTTTCTGTTGAGCCGTTCCATGAATGGAAACAGTCTGGGTGTGCATCCAAGATAATGATCGAGAAATCATCATGATATTTCTCAACATCCTTTACTGTATTGATGGTTATTGAATGGTCTCCTCCAAGAAAGATAGGGAATTGATCAGCTTTGAATTTGTCGGTTGTTATGATGCCTTTTGTGAAGGGCTCTTGATCACACTGCTCGTCATAATACTCTAGATGGGCTGAAGCATTGATGATCTCGTTTGGACCTTTGCATGCACCTTTGCCATAAGAGACATTACCTTCAACTGGTCTTGGGATAACCGCAAAATAGGATCTGCTGCCAGAATATTCTTCTGGTAGGTCCATGAATATCATTCGACAACCTCTGTAGGCAGTTTTTCAAGATCACAGAAGTCTGAAGCAAAGTTGTAAGCACCTGCATTCAGGAAAACCAGCATATCGCCAACCTTTGGATCATCAAGGTATACTTTGTAACGGAAAAGGTCCATGGAGCAGGGTGTGCAGCCTTTTACAGCGTAGGGAGTGCCTTCTTGTCTTTCACCCTCGATCAGAAGCTTGACAGGTACGATTATCGCATCCATA
>JAHJBD010000127.1 GCA_018813725.1 Nanobdellota archaeon
AAGCAGGTGGCTTCTTAAGATAATCCGAATCTCCATTAAAGGAAATAAACAGATGATCTTATGGATTGGAACCATTGAACAAAGAATCTCTGTTCTTAAAACAGCCACTGGTAATAGCACTGATGGCATGGATAACATTCTTTTGATCTGTCAAAATCAGCTTGAATTTAGGCGAAAGATATTAAGTTTCTTTGAGCAGATGGAACCAATAATTATCAGAATTAAGGCCATTGCAGATGATAAGGGGCAACAGATCAGCAGGTATGATAGAATGCGTGAGCTGCAGAGAGAATTGTATCAAGTTGTAAAAGAAGAGCTAAAGATTGAAGACTCTAATGTTAATCTTGAAAATTTGGAAGAGCATGAAGACCAGGTTTGTAAGTATTTGGAACAATATTATTTCAATAAGCAAAGGACAACGACCAATATTGATACCAAACTTAGTAGAAGACGAGGAAGGATTAAGAAGTTAAAGACTTTGTCAATGTGGCTTTCAAAGAATTTTAGAATTGATATGATACCCATAACTTCAGCAGTCATCCATTATCCAAAAGTACTAGGATTTGTTAAAGATTTTCGTATGAATAAGGAGATGTCTAATCTTCGTAAGATACATAAAGACAGGATTAAAAGATCTGCTGTAAAGATTGGAACCAGAAGAGGAATAGTATTGAGTGGAACTTATCTTGAGAAAGAAAATTGTAGTAAAGTTGTTGTAATGCTTCATGGTGTAACGTTTGGAAGGTTTAGTATGTTAGTTAATGCTTTAGAATATAATGCCAATTATAATATCCTAATATTTGATCTAGCTGGACATGTAAGTAGTGGGGGGTTTGGAGGATTAGGAGTTCAAGATTCAAAAGATTTTGTTGATGTTTTGGATTGGTTAGTTGATGATAAAAAGAATACTGAAATTGGAGTTTATGGTGTATCCCTTGGTGGATCAGCTGCAATAGGTGGAATTGCTAAATTTCCAAGACAAGAATTAATTAAGGCTGCTGTTTTTCAAGCTGCGTTTGCTGATAGAAATCAAACCCTTGATGAGTATTATGTTAATGTATTTAAGATGCCCGATTGTCCATTAAGGAAGTTTATCAAATTTGCACTTGATTATAATCTAAAAGAAAAAGAACGTGATTACAAGCCAAAAGAATTAATTAGAGCAATAAGGTGCCCAATATTTCTTATACATGACATTGAGGATCCGTTAACAAAGTTCCATCATGCAGAAGACCTTGCTAGAAATGTAAGATCTCCTTTGAAAACATATTTTAGGCATGGTAATGACCATTTCTCACCTTCTAATAAGGTTAAGATGTATTTAGTATTTCAGTTTCTTATGAAATACCTTGGAGAATAGCAACATTTATTAATTCTGAGGGCATTTACTTAGCATGGTAAAGATCCATAAGCTCAAGGAATTCTTAGAGCAGAACAAGACTGCGAAATTAAAACAGATCATAACCAAGAATCAAGACCAAGAAGTAGCGATGCTTATCGATCAGCTGGATAATAAGAACAAAGTCAAATTATATCTATTGATTCCAACAAAACGTGCATCTGAAGTTTTATGGGAGGTCAGCCAGTATTCCAGGAAGATAATCCTGCGGAGCTTAAAGAACAAATATATCGCGTCTGTTATCGAAAAGACAGAATCTGATGACTCAGCAGATATCCTGGGAGAGGTTTCTGAAAGGGCAGCTAAAAAGATAATTGAGCAGCTTCCTGAAGAGAAAAAGGAGGCTATCGTTCCTCTGACCAAATATGAAGAAGACACTGCAGGAAGCCTTATGAAGTCAGAGCTTGTGTCTATCAGCGACAAGGTTACAGTACAAAAAGCGATAGAAGCACTAAAAAAAGAAGATCTGGTAAATATAAACTATGTATATATAGTGGACCAGACTGATAAGCTAAAAGGAGTGGTCACCCTGAATGAACTGATTACTGCATCACCCAACCAATATGTAAGCAGTATCATGAAAAAGCGCCTGATCACTCTTGACGCTAACATGGATACTGGGGATGTAGCTGAAATATTCAGGCGTGAGGATATAGTGGCCTTACCTGTAGTGGATCAACAAGGCAGGTTATTAGGAAGGATAACAGTTGACGACATCTTGGACCTAGTGCATGAAGAAGCAACCGAAGATATGTTCAAGTTTGCAGGTGTAAATCCTAATGAAAGCGCATACGACCCGTTATTTGACTCTATAAAGAAAAGGCTGCCTTGGCTTATCTTAAACCTTGGCACTGCGTTTCTTGCAGCATTAACTGTATCTATGTTCACAGACACTTTGCAGGCTGTTGTCATACTAGCAGCATTCATGCCGATCGTTGCAGGCCTTGGCGGAAATTCAGGGACACAGACCCTGACACTCATAGTGAGGGGCCTTGCACTAAATCAACTCAGCCCTGCAAGCTACAGAAAGATTGTTTTGAAGGAGATCTCTGTCGGGATAATCCATGGCATGATACTTGGGTCTATCATGGGCACTATCGCTACAATATGGCAAGGAAATGTTATGATAGGACTTACTATCTTTATGGCAATGACCATAAGCATAACGCTTGCTGGATTTATCGCGACATCAGTACCGATGCTGCTAAAGAAACTCAAGATCGATCCAGCGATAGCATCGAGCGTTTTTATTACTGCTACAACTGATATAATCGGGTTTTTCAGTTTTCTTGGGATAGCAACTTTTTTCCTTCAGTATCTGGTTTAATACACCTAGAATCAGTCAAATCTTAGAGATTGTAAGCGGTAAGCCTGCTGCTGCTGCCTGTTCCAAAAATCTTGATTGGTCGTAATGAACATTCTTGATCAGGCCAATCAAGCCAGGCATGAATTCCCTTGGATGACTATCCTGAGGAAAATGAATCCCTTCGTCAAGGCGGAGCGGCTCAGGTGATGAGTTATGAAGAAGCAGATAGTGGTGAGTTTGATTATCTCGCAATAACAAGCCTCCGCCATTGTATCTTGATTCCCAAGAACTCAGTGTGATAGGATTCTTTTCTCTATCCTTGATCACAGTAGCATACCTGAAATCAATGTGTGTTGGATCTTCAGTAACTTCAAAAGGCGCGTTTCCCTTTTCGGCATTGATATGCAACAATTGCAGATAGGTGTTCACTATGCTCAAAAACCTGGCTCTTGCCTCTGAATGAGTATATGGCCCTTCTTGCAGACTTCGGTTCCTAGGATCATGCTCCTTTCCAACTGTCTCACCGATAATCTCAATCAGATATTTCCCATCCTGGTTTTCTGTCAGATGTGTGCTCACTATCTCAACACGATATACCCTTATGGCATCAGTATAGCCGCACCGGTCTTCCAGCTTTACAACCTTCTCAACATCCATGGTTCCTATCAGGTAACGCAGCCAGGTTGCTCTCCGCTTCTGGAATTCGTCCTGGTCGATATGTGTTGCTCCCAATTCAGCCGGAAGATTAAGATAACGAAAAGTTGATGGCTCGTGGTTTCTTCCCCTTAATGTAGGGTCATAAACTGTGTGTTTCAAAGAGGATATGAGAGAACATGCTGAAGCCTGAACCTGGATTCTATTAGAGACATCACTGTCAATATCCAGGATAGTCTCCTCAGCATAAAGGATCGGCCTTTTACCTTTTTCAGTTATATATAGCCCTAATTCCCAGATAGGGTGGCGGTCCCCTTTCTCCCGATATACTTCCAGTATCACAAGGTTAGCCTGGTATTTACCGATATTAGCGCGGGCAAATACCTTAAAGTCACTCTGATGGCTGAACCCATTATAACTATTTGCCATTATAGATAGTGTGTCTGGCTCAAAATTGTAGTTAAGCATATGCCTTCTTTGCTGAGCTGCATCTTCAGGATTTTCGCTTTGGTGAGTAGGTATCTGGATGATCTCGGCATTCCTTTCTTGCACCCTTTGCTCAAGATCAGGTATATTCTGAAGCTTTCTTAGTACGCTTCTGGGAAGGCCGCCATATGTGAAGAAGTCAAACGCAAGTGTTGGTGGTTCGCACCTCAAAAGATTAAATATCTTGACATCCAAAGAATCATATTCTGCTGGGACAACCATTGTGGAGATTTATAGAAAGATATTTATATATGTTTTGATTTCTTTCTGGTATAATTATAACATTTCCGTCAATATTACGGAATATATATCCCTAGTGATTGAATATGGAAGGTATAAGGCGATTAGATGAAAATGAAAGGAAGATAGTGAAGGAACTAATAAAGAACCCAAGGATCAGCGACAACCAGATATCCAAGAACACCAAAGTACCGGTAATGACTGTAAATAGGAAGAGAAAGCAGCTTGAAGAAGAAAGGTTATTGCACTATTTCACAAGCTTTGACACAGGTGAGTTCGGGACAGGAACATTCAAAGCAAAACAGCTTTACATAATCAAATTCAAGACTGGAATAACCAGAAGCCAGTTCATCGAAAAGGTGGAGAAAGATAAAAGATTTCAAGCGTTCAATGCAAGCTATATCAGCCTCTCTTATCTTGGTGAGAAAGATGGCAGGCTTGCACTGATAATGGTGCTTGATGCTGAGACTGATTCTTCCCTGGTTGATGAGTTCAGCGGAAAGATAGTACCACACCTGAAAGAAAACCTTGGAGAAGAGTGCATAGCAGAACTCATCACAACAAAGATCATCAATACTTTACGAAGACACCATAATTATCTACCTTCGATAAACATGGAGAAAGGTGTGATGAAAAAAGACTGGCCAGATGACTGGATCTTTGTGGATAAGATTGTTGAATGAAAATATAGTTCTGAAACAGGGGTATTTAGTATAGAAACGCTTATAAATTAAATTTATTGCACTTTTATTTGATGTCTAATCTTAATACCAAGGTGGCTTATTTTTGTGCTGAGTATGGAATCTCAAATTCTTTTCCTATGAATGGCGGTCTTGGTGTACTTGCAGGTGAGCTCGCCAAATCTGCTGCTGACCAAGGAAGGCCAATGGTATTTGTTGGAAATTTTTATAGGATGGGTAATTTCCATCAAAGACTAGGTCCAACTGGGCAGCAACATGAGTACTATGTACCGTTTGACCCAACAGGGATAATGCATCCGTTAAGAGGAAGCGTTAGGATCCCTATCCAAGACAGAGAGGTTATTGTTAGAGCTTATGAATTCGGAGTCAGATCAAGCATCAGAGGAAAGGATAATGAAGCTCCACTCCTGTACCTTTTTGTCGAGCCAAATGGAAATGAATTTGATGCTAATATCAATGGCAGATTATATCCAGGAAAAGGAAAAGAAGAAAACAGGCATATCCATATGGCACAGGAAGTGCTGCTCGGAATCGGCGGGATGCGGATGCTTGAGGAGCAAGGATATACTGGCATCGAGATAGTCCATCTTAATGAAGGCCATGCTGCGCTTGCGCCATTTGAGCTTATGCAAAAGATTGGAGAACAAGCAACCAGGGCAAGGACAGTCTATACAACACACACACCTGTCCCTGCTGGGATCGATGCATTTGATGCAGGAGATGCACATTATATCCTCCCAAAAACATTTGGTGATGGAAGAGAGATCGGAAGGCTAACTCATTCTTCTGGCCTTCACATGATGAAGCTTGCGATGGCTCTCTCCGGAAAATCAAATGCTGTATCTGAACTCCACAGGGACGTATCACAAGCATTATTCTCAGATTTTCCTAACATGTCTAACCTCAGATATGTAGATAATGGAGTGCATCTCCCAACCTGGACTGCGCCAAACATCCAAGTCTTATATGATAGGATCTCTCCTGGTTGGAGAGAACATCCAAGAACACTTGAAACTGCACTACTTGACCTGACACCAGAAGAGGTATTAGGGGCGCATGCTATCCCTAAAGCAAGATTAGGTGAATTTATAGACGATAATCTTGGGCATAGGGTCAGAGGCTATAATCATTTTGATCCAGAAAAACTGACAATAGGCTTTGCTAGAAGGTTTGCTACATATAAACAAGCCAATCTGGTCTTTGAGCATCTTGATAGAGTTAAGGAACTGGGCAAAGATGTACAGATCGTTTTTGCTGGCAAAGCACATCCAACCGATGATGGTGGCAAAGGAGTGATAAAGGATGTCTTTAAGTATATGAAAGAACTGCAAGAGCATATGTCTATATGGTTTATCGAGGACTATGATATGGACATGGCAAGATTCATGGTTCAGGGGGTTGATGTTTGGCTTAACACACCTCAGCAATATGAAGAAGCATCTGGCACAAGCGGGATGAAAGCTGCGATTAATTTTGTGCCTCAACTTTCGATAATCGACGGTTGGTGGACAAGAGACCAACAGAGAGAAGGTTACAGGCACCCAAAAGGGCTTGTTGAGGGAGTTACTGGATGGGGTATAGGAAATGATCCTTCAATGGAACACTTCAAAAGAGTAAATGCTGATTGGAGCCTTAGAGAAAGGATGAGAGTAGATAATGCTAGGGACCTTATCGAGAAGATAGGCGGTGTGATCGTTCCGCTGTTTAAAGGAGATAAAAAAGGTTGGGCAGATGTTGGAAAGCATGCAGCAGCACTGAACGGATCATATTATAATAGCCATAGGATGCTTGATGAGTATTGGAAACTCTATGACCTAGGGCATGGGCTATGATTATTCTTGAACAAAACTTTTAAATAGGCATCACAATTAATCTTTATTATGCTTGACATAAAATTCATAAGAGAGAATATAGAAGCTGTAAAGCAAGACCTTAACAAAAGGCAGGATTCTGAAAAATTAGAGTGGCTTGATGACCTGCTTTCCAAAGATGAAGAATACAGAAAAGCTCTTGGAGAATCTGAAAAGCTGAGGGCGTCAAGAAACCAGATCACTGCAGAGATCAACAAGCTAAGGAAAGATGGAAAAGATTTCTCAAAAAAGGTAAAGGAGGCAAAAGAGCTGCCTGAAAAGATCAAAAAGGCTGAAGAGAATATTGATGAACTGCGAAAGCTGATCAACCATTATCAGATGCGCCTTCCTAACATACTGCATGAGAGCGTACCGTATGGCAAAGACGGCTCTGAAAACGTGGTTGTCAGGGAAGTTGGGGAAAAAAAGGAATTTGACTTTGAGCTTAGAAATCATGGAGAATTAATTGAAAGCCTTGGCCTTGCAAACTTTGAAGATGCATCAAGACTGTGCGGCACTGGTTTCTATTACCTGCTTGGAGACATGGCACTCCTTGAGATGGCTTTGCAAAGGTTTGCTGTTGAAACATTGGTGAAAAAAGGATTTATTGTTGTCGAGCCGCCGTTCATGCTCAAGAGGAAACCATACGAAGGAGTGACTGACCTAGCTGATTTTGAGACCATGATGTATAAGATTGATGGTGAAGACCTTTTCCTTATCGCAACTTCAGAACATCCTATCGGAGCTATGCTGATGAACAAGGTATTGGAAGAAAAAGATATGCCACTTAAATATTGCGGGGTTTCTGCATGTTTTAGGAAGGAGATAGGGTCGCACGGAATTGATGAGAAAGGATTGTTCAGGGTCCATCAGTTCAACAAGATCGAGCAGTTCATATTCTGCAAGCCAGAAGATTCATGGAAATACCATGAGGAACTTATCGCTAACGCTGAAGAGATATTCAAAAAATTAAAATTACCTTATCGTGTAATAAATATATGCACAGGGGATATAGGGATTGTCGCTGCAAAGAAGTATGACATCGAAACATGGATGCCGCGAGAGAAAGAGTATAAAGAGGTTGTCTCGTGTTCAAACTGCACTGGTTACCAAGCAGTAAGGTTAAACATAAAGTATAGGAAAGGATCTGAAAAAGAATATATACACACGTTAAATTCAACAGCTGTAGCTACTGGTAGGGCTCTACGTGCAATCATCGAGAATTATCAGCAGAAAGATGGAAGCATTAAAGTTCCTACTGTTCTTCAAGCGTATGTTGGAAAGAAAGTAATCGGAAAATAAAAACCCCAGCCGCCACAAGCAGGAGGGTATCTTAACAAATGAAATTTGCATCTTGGGCGTATCTGATCATAGGAACTATTGTTGCCATAATCTCTTTTTCTCTAGGACAGGGTGTGCTTGCATATCTTGGGATTGGAGTTGCTGTATTTGGGGCTGTAAGGATATTTATCCTAAGGACAAAGAAGGTAAAGAAGCAGGAGCATACATATACCATATGCCCATATTGTTCTGCAACTGTGAGCAAGACTGATAATTATTGTGCCAAATGCGGAAAAAGATTACGTAACATTTAAATTAAATTAAGTCTTTCTCATATTTATGTTTAAAGATATGTTAGGTTCTGACCAGACATTGTTTAAGAATGAGGATGCTCTGGATTATTCTTTTATCCCAAAAGCTATACCATACAGGGAGAGCCAGCAGCAGCATATAGCAACTTGCATAAAGCCGCTTTTCCAGCAAAGGAACGGCAAGAACCTGGTTGTGCACGGCAAACCAGGCATTGGTAAGACTGTCGCTACCTTGCACCTTTTCAGGGAGATCGAAGAAGAGACAGATGATGTGGTTCCAGTCTATGTAAACTGCTGGCAAAAGAACACAACCTTCAAGATCATGGTTGAGATGTGTAATGTACTTGGATACAAGTTTACACAGAACAAAAATACTGAAGAGCTTTTTGACATTGTAAAGAACATCGCTAACAAGAAAGGTATTGCTTTTGCTTTTGATGAGGTTGATAAGGTCCAGGATTTTGATTTCCTTTACATGATACTTGAAGAGATATTCAAGAAGACCATAATCCTCATCACAAACTACAAGACATTCTTTGATAACCTTGATGAAAGGATAAGATCTAGGCTTATGGCTGACATACTAGAGTTCAAGCAGTACAACCAAGCTGAAATACTGGGCATACTTAAAGAAAGGGTGAGCTATGCTTTTGTGCCAGGGATATTTGAAGATGGCCTGCTTGATATGATAGCAAAGAAGACATATGAGACTGGTGATATGCGAACTGGCCTGCATATGATAAGGGAAGCTGGACTAAATGCTGAGAACAGGTCATCAAAGAAAGTATCCATGGAAGATATCAAGGCTGCAATCGAAAAGCTTAGCAATTACAGCGCAAATCCAAGCGATGACCTTGAGGATGATATCCAATCCATATTGATCCTTATCAAAAAGAATCCAAAGTCCAAGATGGGAGACTTATACAAGCTGTACCAGGATGATGGCGGCTTGTCAGTCTACAGGACTTTTGTTCGAAAGGTAAAGAAACTTGCCGACGGAAAGTTTGTGATTCTTTCAAAGACAGAAGGCGGGGCTGAAGGAAATACCACTGTGGTTGAACCTACTGGTGTCAAGAAATTGGATGAGTTCTAGCCATATCTCCTTTTTTCTACGAAAAGTTTATTATATATCTAACATGAAGATATCATCATGAAACCAAAAAAGGTTGTAGTAAATGACCTAATGCAGAAAAACTATGTATACTATCTTGTCGAACCGATAGGCAAGAATTTTCACCCTGAATTCAAGCCTGAGCTTACACCAAAAGATATGCTTGAGCTTGGGGTATTCGGGGGCAAGTACATGACTGACTGCAAGGATGAATTTCCAAAGTCATGGTTTCTTAATGCAAAGCTCTGCCATGAGAAGCATGATAAAGAGCTAAACTACTTCAAGGTCAATGCTTCACTTCCCCTAAAGGTATGGATCAAGAAAGGGTGGATCAACAGCAGGCATGATCCTCGAGGATGGTTCCAGTGGTATTGCAGGTATTATATGGGGCGAAGGCTCGGTGAAGAGGACATGCGACAGGTAAAAAGGTGGAAAGCGATAAAGAGGCATGTTGGCGCTGTAAGGAAGAATTGTGCTGAAGGAAATAAAACTTGCAGGCCAAAGCAAAGGCAGGCGCTTCTCCATTGGGCATATGATAGTCGGAAGATCTAATACCTTATATTGAAAGATTCATATTTTTCTGTTTGTTCTTCTTTCTTGACATCAACACTATCAACCCTTGCTATATCAGGACCAGTATTGCACCAGCGCAGAAATAAGGATAGCTGTTCTTCTGTGCCCGCTGCAACTATCTCAACATCATTGCCAGTGTTCTTTACCCAGCCTTTAATGCCTATTTGGATCGCCTTATCACGTGTTTTGGCCCTGAAAAATACTCCCTGGACACGGCCTTTG
>JAHJBD010000128.1 GCA_018813725.1 Nanobdellota archaeon
TAATATATTATTAAAAATAATTCCTAAAAATCCATTTTTCATATTTTTCATTCCAACACCTCTTTTATAGCTTCACAAGTAAAATCATTATTAAGCAAATCACCATGGTTTACTCCAAAAACTTCATAATTCTTATAATTAGCAGTAACCGTATTATTAATTAGAACTGCATCAGCAACATTAACAGCACTATCACTTCCTTCTGTATCAGCAAAAGGTATTCCCTTATCACCCATAAACAAACCTAATTTATTGATAATAAGACCTTCACCCAAAGAAGGGGTATCCCTAGTTAAGTATAAATGAGTGTAGTAATCAATTAAATTAAGCGATATCTTGACTTCATTCCCAATATATATCCAACCTATTGTATTAACCATTACCGGGCTAATAAGTTTAGCAAAGTCCTTCTGGGTGAGATGATGTGTTCCCTTATCTATTAATTCTGAGATAGCATATTCTCCTTGTGTACCAGATCCTTTCGACTTTCTAATCTGTTCTGCAGTCCAAGAATCTTGGTTTAATGTATTTGGAACACCAACCAACACCAGCGTATCAACATCTGAAGGATTAACTAAACCAGCAGTAAGTGAATCCAGTGCAACACGAGCACCATTGGAATGCCCGACATACTTAACCTTAGATGATGAAGAATTCTCCTTTACAGCAGAGATATAAGCAGGATATACATGATCAGTCAAGAAAGAATAACTATAATCCACTCCAACTTCAGAAGGGCCTCCAGTCAATTCAATCAGATATACCTCCTTCCCAGAATTAGCCAATTCATCTCCAAGCTCATACCAAGCGTCGATATCAGACCAAAGGCCTCCGCCCATCACAACAGGATACTGGTCAGGATTGACGACCTGCTTATAATCATCTGAGAGGGCAGCTGAAATTCTTTTCAGCCTATATAGGGTGTTATTGACTGTTATATTAAACTCAGTAACACCAGCATACCTTCCAGAAAGTGCATTCCTTACAGCAAGCCTAAACTCTTCATTGTTCTTCTTATAATCTTTCTTCAAATCATCAGAATGAAGATAATCATATACAGCAACACCATTCACATAATGCTTGCCAAACAAGCTGGCAGTGTCCACATTAAGATACATATCCAGATTATTCACAAACTCTTTTGCACCGACGATAAAACCGTCAACATCATTGCCCATGATACCGATATACCTTTGACCGTCCCTGTCAAAGCTGCCCACAAGCCCTGAATAAGGAGCATCATCTATCTCTCCGGCTTTTACAAGGAAGTTGCCGTAATACACCCAACCTTCTTCCTTCTCAGCCTCAAAGTTCCAGACAACGACAGGATTGTGCCTAGCAATATATACCAAAACTTCAGCCTCCTCTTCAGGAACAATCTCATAAGGGCTAAGCCCAGCAAGAACATACTGCCTTATCTCTTCGTCAGCAACAGTTGGCGGAACATCAGTATCTATAAATAGCTTGATGCTCTTTTCATATGACCCGATGTAAACATTATTTTCCTTGTTTCTCTCAATTACCTCATTATCTGGATCCAGGACTATTACAACCTCGTGACCAGTTGCAAAATTAACAACAACAGTGCGCGATTCAAAAGGTGCAAAGCTTCCAACATTGAATGTCTCATTATTTACTAGTTCCCCATCAATTATATCCATTAGATTAATTTTCAGGTTCCTTACTGCATAGCTTCCGTCATTTACCACCTTGATGCTGATGTTCGTAAGCCTGATGGTGGTACCATTGATCATAAGATCAGTCATCCTGTCTTCAGGGCCGACTGTAAGCCAAGGCGTATAATCGACACAGCCATATCCGCCGTCAAGGCAGTCAGTGATCATATATTTGATGATAGTCTCGTTTGCAGAACCCCACCAATTATTCTCCCCGTTCACGCCAGAGCCCTGCAGATTCTTGATGTTACGGTTAGAATTACCATAAAAATCACTGTTGTTGACCGTGCTGCTCACAATACTGTCTTGATACTGGATCCCAATCTGATTATTATGGATTGTATTCGAGTCTACATTCATATACTCAACATCCATAAATTCTCCTGGGTCGCCAATAGCGTATATGCCATAGTAATTATTGCTTATATCATTATCAATAATATTTCCGTAAGAATTATCCCTCATATCACTGTAACAGCAGATATAGTCATTATTGACTTGAACTCCCATATTATAATTGCTTATGCCGCAGTCTCTCACTGTCCAGGAATCAGGTCCATAAAGCTCTTCAACATTGGTAATCCTTACACCAGAACCGCTGCCGCTGCCGATAATCTTGGCTCCGTTGCAGTTAAGGTCAACACCAGAAGCGATTATGCTGACACCAGAAGCAAGGTTATAATCGCCTGGGCAAAATGTAGTACTATGCCTGATATACATATCATTTATCGGCACCTGACAACTGCAGCTGGGCCCAGAAGTATTGTGATATCTGTTAGCTACACCATTATAACAGTAGCTGTTTCCAGTATACTTGTAATAAATTCCTGAATCATAGAAATCATTATCCGCGATTGTATTTGAGAACACTGCACTGTCAGGGAAATAAACACCATATATGTTCCCATCAAAGGTATTGCCAAGGATCTGATTATTTTGCACCCACATTTGATAACCTGGGCTGCCTGTTGCATAGATCCCATAATAGTTATCTCTAAAATTATTATCTTGTATCAATCCATACTTGATCTCACCGCTTTCAGAATAACAGCAGATATAAGGATTGCTTATAGTTATGCCATGACCATAATCTTCAATATTACAGTTCTTGATGCTCCAGCTGTCAGGTCCGTAGAAATACTGGCTATTATCGATAGTGATGCCGCTCCCACCACCACTTCCCTGTATGGTTGCGCCATTACAATCAAGATCAACACCTGAAGTCCTGATTTTTATTCCATTTGGAAGGTTATAGGTTCCTGGAGTAAATGTAGTATCTGTAGATAGGATGCAGCCATCAGTTGGAACAGTACCGCACTCAACTGCATAAGAATAACTAGCGAATAGAACTACAATTATTAACCATAACAGCCTTTTCATACCCCCTCAACCCTTTAAAGTGCCTTTATATATAAAAACCTTGCCCAAAAACCATTAGATAACCCAAAATAAGCCATATTAAAATCACAACATTTATATATAAAAATTCTAAAAGTAGGTTTATGAGAAAGCCCTTTACAGACAGAGAAAAAGAGATTGCATACCTGGAGATTGAAGAATCCAGGATTGAGCGTGAAAAAGCCCAGACAGTCTTAAACAAAGGGTTTATGATATACTTAAGCTTTCTTCTTATCGGCATAGTAGGTTTTGTATCTGATTATATCACCTCATCCTTACTTAACCTGTTTGTGATAATGGGGCTTTTGATCCTTGTTGTCAGCACAATGCCTTACCTTACTGCAATATCCAGAGAAGAGAAAGTCATCAAAAATCTCCTAAAGGAATTAAGAAAATGAAGAAAGGACTTTCACCGCTAATGTCTACCATATTATTGCTGCTTTTCGCAGGTACTCTAGGCGGAGCTGTGATGACATGGGGTTCTACAATGAAAGCAGAAGAGCAAGAGACCACTGCTGGATGCGAGAATGTACTGCTGAAAGAAATAGAGATTGACGGCAAGTCAGTCTGCTTGGCATCTGATGAGATGAACTTTGTGGTCCAAAACATCGGAAAAAGAGACATTTCCAAGCTTACTATAACATTGATAGGGGAAAAAGATATAAATAAGTATAATTATGATGAGATAATCCCAGTTGGAGACATACTGAGGAACTCTGTGCAGACCGACATAGGCGCTATTAAAAAAGTCATATTTGTGCCTGGTGTCAAAGAAGGGTTATGCGCAGAAAAAAGCTTAGAGGTTGAACAAATTGCCAGCTGCTAAATTAAAAGTGCCAAAAGCACCAACACCTGTACAGATGCCGCACAAGCATACTGTTAGAAACATCATCCTTATGCTTCCAGCAATATTATCAGTAGGCTGGATATTCTTCATAAATCGAACATCAAGCGTAGTAACCTTAGGCGCAGAAGGAGTATTCTTAGCACCAGTGCAAGACCAACAGCCTTTGATACTAAGCTTAGCCATATTCACCATAGGATACCTGTTCTTCTTGACAATAATGTTCTCAGAAGATATCAAGGCATTCCTTCTAAGGCATCACAAGGTTAAGAAAGTTTAGATTGATTGTATATTTAGTAATCCTGAATATTCTGTTTAAGAATCTCTGCTTGACTAATTGCTTGATTAATTGTTACTTGATCAGCACCAGGTTTGACTAATTCTTTCTTCAAATCACCAATCATTTTATCCAATCTTTCTATTGCATCCTCTTTAGCTTTTGGAACATTATTCTGAATATCATTTAAATTAGTTGTTACCAAATTAAACTGTCCAGCATATTTCGGATGAATACTCCCAAGGTTTGTATTTAAGTTTCCAACCTGACCAATCATACCCAAGGCTAAGGCAGTTGTGCTCACATCACCAGAATCCGGCAAAACCTCACTATCAGAAACACCTGCAAAGCCTCTCTTACAGCTCTCTTCAATCACAGAATCAAGATTATAAGTAACAACCTGATCAGCATTAAAATTCCACATGACAATCGGATCAGATTCAAGAACATAGTTCTGGTCCATACCCACAGGAAAAGTAAATATACCCAAATCATCCAACTCAGACCTAGCACACTTAGGAATAACCTCATAATAAAGATTATCCTGATCACAATTAGTCAATTTAACCTCAGTCCCGCTCAAAGTAACAGAAAACTCCCTAGTGACCTCACAAGTATCCATAGGAGTAAACACCTCGCCGATATCCTCCAAAACTTCAGCCTCATCCTCAGACGAAAGCTCAACAGGAACAGCTGCTTCAAAAGTGCAGTCAAAATTATCACTTAACTTCAGGAATTTTGTATCTCCGCCATGGCCTTCTATCCAGAAATCGATAAGGCCAGTTTTGGTGATATAACAGTCAAAATA
>JAHJBD010000129.1 GCA_018813725.1 Nanobdellota archaeon
GTGCCGTTAAAATAATATATCTTTAGTTCTTCTGGATCAGAAACTTGCGTTGGGTCAAAAGTTAATGTTATTGGTATGGGCTCATCAAATGTTGTGCCATCAGGCCCAAAATCATATACTTCACCTAAAACATTCAGGTCACCCAAAGAAGGTGGCGAACTGACCTTCTCTACAGTGATAGTCTCTTGAGCTCCCGTAGGATAGGTAATCTGTGTTCCAGCTGTGATATTAAGCTCAGCGCCATAATCGCTTGATACCAAGACAATCTCTTCACTTGTAGTGCCAGCAGGAACATTAACCTTAGCAGCAACTTCCTCGATAGCAGATATCAATGCGCTATTCCCTTTTCCTTCAATCCTCAGCTTAATCTGTCCATCAACAACAGGGACGCACACAACCATGTTCGGGAGATTTAGCTTCTCAACCTGGAAAGCATCAAAATCCTTGCCAATCAAGAACGCATTATCTCCTGTCTCAACAGCATCAGCGATGATAGGATATTTGGAGACAAAAGCAGGCGGCAGCTCATCCCTGAAGGTTGTACTTGTAAAACACAACTCATCATATCTTGAAGGCACGCTGAAAGTCTTTGTCTTGATAGAGCCATAATCTGAACTTAAGGCTGTGATGGTATTCTCCAGATTTGTCTTGAGCTCTATCTCCTTTGCCTGTCCCTGCTGTTTATTAAGGCCAGTTATAGCATTATAACCATATAATAATATCATAACAAATATCAGTGCTCCAAGGATGTATATGAATGCCTGTGACTGGAACTGCCCTTTTTTGGCCATAAATACCCTTTTTAGAAGAACAGATATATAAACTTTTTCTAGAACTCAAACAGCTTCCTTTGCCTGTTAACCCTATCCAAAACCTTGCTTTCTTTCAGTAAAATATCCAAATCAAACCCAAACTTCTTGGATATCACCATCTTAGCATACTTTACCATAAGCTCTCTTGAAGCAAACTCGAGTGGCTTAGTCTCCATCGTCCGGCGTACAGCCTCACGCACAACCCAAACTCCTAAAGGTATAGAATATTCACCAGTGATAAAACGAAGCACTAAAACAGAGCTTTGCCTTTTGATCTGCTTTAACTTGTCAAGTATAGGCAAGCGTGATGCATAATATCCCCCAGCGCAGTTCTCAGCATAAGTTTTGCGGCCGTCAAAGAATTCATGATCAGTAGAATACTGCACCTCATCAGAAACATTCCACTCAGCCTTTGGCATGTAAGTTTCAAACAGCTCATAACCCCATACATCAGACAGCAAAAGTACCATGAAATAATTTCCAAGATATCCTCCAAAATAAGCAAGGTAGTTGCTTTCTGCAAAATCTTTAACCTCATTTATCCTTTTCTTTCCAAGCGTATCATCAGTTGCAGTTATCGACCATCTTGTCGGAACAAGCCTTCTATCTGATTTTATCCCTAAAGTTCCAACTGACAGTAATTTATACAAAAAATTCTCGTCAAAACCTTTATCATATAGATAATCAAGAGCAGAAGCTGATTTAAGGTCAGTATCTGATACACACTTCTCAACCTTGTAGTCAATTTTAGGGTTAGATGTAATTGTTGCTTTCTTCAATATCGCATTAGGTCCAGTCGGTGCAAGGAAACTGTCAGTATTAAGCCTAAACCTTGGCTTGTCTTCAAGATTTATCTCCATATCAACTGGCTTAGATGCCATCCCCACTTCTTGTGATATCGCAAGCATCTTACTTTGCTGGTTAACATTAGCCTTGAACTGTGAATTTACTAGATTACTCCTATAATCAACGATCTTCATTATGGAATAATCCTGCTCTGCCCAATATCTTGGCGCATCAAATTCCCAAGCATCCTCACGCACTTGAGGAGGCGCAAGTATGCCGACATTCACATAAGGCCAGCCATGCCTTCCAACAAATGGCGCAGGAGCAGAACCCTGAAAATCCTCTTTTATTCCCTTGTCTTGGACCTTAACCCTGCTCTGAGCTTTTGCAGTTATAGGACAGAAAGTTCTTCCACAGTTAGCAGGATTCCTTCCTTTGCACTTGATACAAGGGATATTCATAGCATTAGGTAGGCTCAGCAGGTTAAAATACCTTTTGAAATCCAGCCATGGCAAAGGCGAGGCAGGGGCAGCTTTGCTTCAGCGAAGTTGGAATTTGCCTTGCAAATTCAGCTCCCTACTGGATGCCGAGTAGGGCTTTAGCCCGTATTATGCCATGGTTGGCTGGATTTCCATCATTCTTATAATTCTTCAATCCAAAGCTATATAAAACACCTGAATTTTCAATAAGCTATGCTGCCAAAGTCAGATATACAGAAAATTAGGGAAGAATTGGACAATTGCCAGAATCCACTGTTTTTCTTCCACGATGACCCAGATGGTCTTTGTTCATTCCTCTTATTATATAGGTACAAGAAAGAAGGTAACGGTGTTTGCGTAAAAGCAGTTCCTAACATGGATGCCAAGTTCATAAGGCATATTGAAGAATACCAGCCTGACAAGATCTTTGTGCTTGATATAGCTATGATGCAGGATGAGTTTGTAGAGGCAGCAAAAGTTCCTATTGTCTGGGTTGATCATCACGAGGCAACTAGGGTAGATAAGGTAAAATGCTTTAATCCGAGGTTCTATGATAAAGAAGATGGTGCTCCAGTAACTGCCATATGCTATGAGGTTGTCCAGCAGGACATGTGGATTGCTGGAATCGGCTGTGCTGGTGACTGGTTTATACCTAACTTTCAAAAAGAGTTCCAGGAAAAATATCCAGACCTATTGCCAAAGCTCTACAAGGATCCAGGCGATGTTCTTTTCCAGACAAAGCTCGGAGAGATGTCAAAGATGTTCTCTTTCATCCTAAAAGGAAAGACAACTGATGTCAAGAAATGCTATAAGACACTTACTCGGATAGAATCCCCTGAAGAGCTCTTGAAAAAAGAGACATCCAGGGCAAGGTTTGTGTTCAAGCACTATTCAAAGGTCGCAGAGCAGTATGATGAGCTTTTGCAAGGTGCGATAAAAGCAGCTTCAGACGACCAGCTGTTGATTTACATATATCCAAGCTCAAAGATGAGCTTCTCAGGTGACATTGCAAACGAAGTTTTGCATAAGTTTCCAAAAAAGACAATCCTCATAGGCCGTGACAAGTCAGGCGAGATAAGGATGTCAATAAGGTCACCCAAAAAGTTCCTCTCCATCCTTCAGCATGCGTTGACAGGTGTTGAAGGCTATGGGGGCGGGCATGAGAATGCTTGCGGTGCAAGTGTAAAGAAAGAGGATTTTGACAGGTTTGTGGAAAAGATAAGGGAGCAAATCCAATAATTTTATATATTGACTTTTAATCCTGTTCATACTGTGCGCAGATGGTCTAATGGCTACAATTATGTACTACAGGACTAATTGCCATAAATGATTTTGGCCTTCCATAATTTGCGAAGCTAATTATCCTTCGTAAAGCGAAGCAAGCCGACGATCCGGGTTCGAATCCCGGTCTGCGCATATCTTTTCATTCGGGCTATTGCTTAGCAATAGACCACCGGTTGATATCACAGAAATCCAATATTTCTGGGACACAAAAATCCATTGGATTTTTTCGTGAGGGTGAATCCCTTATGTGGGAACCCCGGTCTGCGCATATCATTTTTGTTCCTTATGGTAAACTGCAAGATCTGCTCTAACCCTGTACAAATCCTTCCTCCACATTATTTCCAGTGCAATACCTGCGGTTTTATCTTCACAAATCAAGTCTTGACCAAACCCGAGCAAAAGCAAAGATACCTTCTCCACAACAATGATTTCAGCAATAAGGGCTACGTAGACATGTTTAAAGATTTCATAAAGAGAGCAATCGCACCGATAAAACCTAACCTAAAGACCTGCCTAGATTTTGGCTCTGGCCCAACTCCAGTGCTGGCATCCTTGCTTAAGGCTGAAGGTATAGATGTAGACATTTACGACATATTCTTCTCACCAAAAAAACCAAAAAGAAAATATGACCTGATAACTGCAACAGAAGTGTTAGAACACTTAGAAGACCCATTAGCAACTATGCATGAATTAAAAAACCTTCTAAACCCAGATGGCTGCATTGCAATAATGACATTATTCTATAAGGGAAACTGGGAAAACTGGTGGTACAAGACAGACCCTACACATATCTCTTTTTTCACAAAGGATACCATGAGATACTTGGCCAAATTACTTAAACTCAGATTAACCTTCATCGACGAAAGGAACATCTGCATCATGGAAAGATTAACTTTATAAACCTAAATTGCTTATTTTTCAATTATGCTTAGCATTATCATACCAACTCTTAATGAAGAGAAACATTTGCCTAGGCTTCTCGATTCTATCACAAGACAGCGCTTCAAAGATTACGAAATTATCGTAGCTGACAATAATTCAAAAGACAAAACTAGAGATATAGCAAAGAAATTTGGCGCAAAAGTAGTCCCTGGCGGACTACCAGCAAAAGCAAGAAACCTTGGTGCAAAGGCAGCAAAAGGGAATATCTTGTTATTCCTGGATTCTGACGTTATACTGTCAAAAGGCTCATTGAACAAGGCAGTAACCGAATTCACTCAAAGAAATCTCACAGTAGCATTGTTCACCTTAAGAGCAGCATCAAAGAAACTTATCGATAAGACCCTTTACCAAGGCGCAGACAC
>JAHJBD010000130.1 GCA_018813725.1 Nanobdellota archaeon
ACGCATCATAACGCCTTCAAGAACAGCCTGACCCCCAATTTGATGTTTCATTTCAAGTGCTTTAACTGTATCATTTATTAATTTAACTAGTAAAAACAATACACTGTCAAATTATCGACTACTCCACTTACCATAACCCTACACTACATATAGGAACATGGTAAGTTCCGTCTGGCCATGCCATGAATGCCTTTGGCATTAATGACATTCACGGCACAGACGCCGATAAGTTGACAGTGTCAAAAACAATAAGATTTATTAATAGTGAATACAAAGAAGATACAAAAGAGGTGATTTTATGCAGGAAAAGCTTAAGAAAGCTGCAATGCTCATTGGCTATTTCATAGGAGGTTGGTGGCTATTATTCTCGCTATTAAGATATGGTGTCACAACACAGGCACTTGGACAATATCTGATAGGCGGCATGATCCTAATATTCACACAAGTTGCAAGTAAATGGGAAAGGTCTGGAGGATGGCTATTGGTCGGATACAGCCTCCTTGCATTTGGTCTTGTGTTAAGAGACACAATTACCGGCTCATATAATTACATGACAAGCATACTGATGTTCTTGTTTTTTGCAATACCACCCTTAGTTGCTGGCATATTATTCATTGAAAGCGTGCTTCCTGAACATCTTAGGAAAAAGGAAGTCAAGAAAGCGCCAAGCAAAAAGCCGATGAAAAAGAAAACTGCAAAGAAAAAATCTGCTAAAAATAAATAATTATTTTCTTTCTTTTAAATATTTGTCAAAAGAGAACTCTACTGGTTTGCAGGATTTGCCGTTCAATATAGTAGGGTATTTTCTGCAGATCTCTGCTCTGTAAGGGTGTATGGTGCAGGTTGCTGTCTTTCCTTCCTTAAGGAACATGCACTTACCATTAGCCTTTTCCTTAATGTACTTTACACCAAAATTATCTGTAAAGATGAAGTTTTTATAGCCTGCTTTTTTAATCCTGATTATATCTTTGTCTGTTAGCCTCGGGGTATAGCAGCAATCACCACATCTATTACATCTGAAACCTTTCATCTTAAGAAGAAAATCAATAATGCAGTCATTAGACCCACAAAAGAGCCCACAAGGACCTGAGCTGGCGTGTGACCAAGTGAATAATGCAGCCTTGGCACCTTAACCCTTGTCTTTTTGATGACTTGATTTAGTATCATGCCTTCTTCTCCTGCAGTCCGTCTTACGCCCATGGCATCTCTCAATACTACAGCAGCAAATGCAGCAGCAAGGAAGAATGTGGTATTGTAACCTTCAGTAAGAGCTATTATAGTAACCAACGAGATAACGATGGAAGAGTGTACACTTGGCATGCCACCAGTTACGATCAGATCATTAAGACGGAACTTTTGCTTGTGTTTGAAAATGATTATCAGGATCTTGATAAGTTGAGGGACAGCATACCCTAATACAAAAGCCAAAAGAACATGTGTGTTTAGCATTGCCATATTGTCTTTTTAAAAATCAGTAGTATATATATTTTTTGATTCTAAAGGTGCTGGACGCAAAATTTAAATAACCATCTGATTATTGACTATTCATGACAAAATATTATCTGCAGAAGCCTAACTTCAAGAAATTGCAGAAAGAAAGCATAACAGGCGTTGATATGCATTTTCATACAGAATACAGTATGGATGGGATATCAAGAGTGGATAATGCGCTGAGAAAGGCAAAAAATTTGGGCATAGGTTTTGCAGTAACTGACCATAATGAGATCAAAGGTGTCATCAAGGCTGAAAAGCTTAAAAAAAATCAATTCTTTGTGCCAGGTATCGAGATAACGTCTAAGATCGGCTCACATATATTAGTCTACTCAACACATGCAAGCAATCTGATAGATTTCTATGATAAGAACATCAAACCGCTAAGAAAGATCAATCCTTTCTTTATCCAAAAAACTTTTGCAGAGTTGCTAGATTTGGCAAAATCCAACGGATTCTTTGTGGGGGTACCTCACCCATTTGGTGCAGGCATCACTGGTGTCAAGAATTCAGGTGAAAAGTTCAATGTAAAGAAAGTGGATTTTATAGAGGGGATAAATGGAGCATGCTTAAGGAAGATGAATATCAAAGCAATCGACTGGGCTTCACAGGCAAACAAAGGCATGAGTGCAGGTACAGACGCCCACAACACTTCAGAAATGGGAAAGATACTGTGCATTTCAGATTCAAGCTCAATCGAAAACTTTCTCAAGGGAATAAAAAGCAGCAAGAATGTGATATGCGGCAAGGAAGAGAATCTTTTCCCTGAAGCGATAGATATGTTAGAGAGATATATCAAGGAAGGCGAAAAACAGGGCATGAAGAAAGAGCTCTTGAACTATAAGACAAGATTTGGCACAGAGTGGCCATATTTTAAGAAAAAGTTTGAAAAGATGGGCAGCCATTTTCATCATTATTATATGCACCACCATTACAGCACAAAAAAAGAAGGCGAAAGGCCGATCAAAGAACACCATCTGAAGTGGTTAAAAGAACATAAGCACTTCAGCCACCTATTGAAACACTTCTCGTAATAATTTTCAATAACTAAATAATATATAATTTATAATCAAAATACTTATATAATAGCACTTCTTGAAACAAAGCATATCTTGTGGTATATATATTGGTCAGGCACAAGATATAGTAGTTATCAAACAGTAAAAACAAAAGGTTTATATAATACCCTGACCACAAAATATAGTGATTTTAGATAAGAGGTACACAACATATAGTGTTTTAGACCATGATTTGCCCATACTGCCACGCTGACGAGACAAAAGTGATTGATTCACGGGAGACTGAGCTAGGGTCTACCAGAAGAAGAAGAGAATGTCTAAAATGCAGCAAAAGGTTTACCACATATGAAAGGGTTGAGGAGATTGAGCTTACAGTTGTCAAAAAGAATAAAGACAGGGAAAGGTTTGACAGGAATAAGCTTGTTAGAGGATTGATGAGGGCCTGCGAGAAAAGACCTATCAAGGTTGAAAAGATCGAGAGGATAGCTGATGAGATTGAAACAGAACTCAGAAAAAAAGATACTATCGAGATATTAAGCACAGACATAGGCGAACTGGTCATGGACAAGCTAAAGGAGCTTGACAAGGTAGCCTACATCCGTTTCGCATCGGTGTACAGAGAGTTCACTGATCTAAGATCGTTCGAAAAAGAACTAAACAAGATAAAAGGGGCTAAGAAATAAAGAGGTTGATGAAAAGTGGATACAAATATTACGCAAATAAGAAAAAGAGATGGCAGGATAGTTGAATATGTTCCGGAAAAGATAACCAATGCAATATTCAAGGCTGCGCAGTCTGTTGGTGGAAGCGACAGGCAAGCTGCTGAAGAGATAACAAGCAAAGTAAATACAATAATGGAGTTTAAGTTTACCTCAAAAGAAGTCCCTACTGTTGAAGAAGTCCAGGATATTGTCGAAAAAGTGCTTATCAAATCTGGACACGCTAAGACTGCCAAAGCATATATATTATACAGGCAGCAGCACCAGAAACTTAGAGAGACCAAAGACATGTTTGTCGATGTCTCAAACACGATCAGTTCATACCTTAAACAATCAGACTGGAGAGTCAATGAGAACAGCAATGAAGATTATTCTTTCTCTGGACTTATGCTTTATACTGCTGGAAAAGTTATTGCCAATTACACCTTAAATGAGATATATCCACAGGCAGTATCAAAGGCACATAAAGAAGGTTACATGCATATACATGACCTTAGCCATGGTTTTATCGGATATTGCGCTGGATGGTCACTTACCAAACTTTTGAAAGAGGGTTTTGGAGGGGTTCCAAACAAAGTGGATGCAAAGCCAGCTAAACACCTACCAGTAGTAGTACATCAGATGGTTAATTTCATCGGCTGCCTTCAGATGGAGTTTGCAGGTGCTCAAGCATTCTCAAGCGTAGATACATTGATGGCCCCTTTTGTCAAGAAAGATAATCTATCTTACAAAGAGACCAAGCAGTGCATGCAAGAGCTCGTATACAGTTTGAACATACCATCAAGATGGGGTTCACAGTATCCGTTTTCAAACTTGACATTTGACTGGGTAGTTCCTAAAGATATGAAGGATAAGCCAGCAATAGTTGGCGGAGAACCACAGGAGTTTACATACGGCGACTGTCAGAAAGAGATGGACATGATCAACAAGGCATTCCTTGAAGTTATGATGGAAGGAGATGCCAATGGAAGGATATTCACTTTCCCTATCCCAACATACAACCTTACCAAGAATTTTAATTGGGACAGTGAAAACGCAAACATCTTGTTCGAAGCCACTGCAAAATACGGGATGCCATATTTCCAGAATTATATAGGGTCAAACCTTGACCCTGGAGCGATAAGAGCAATGTGCTGCAGGTTAAATCTGAATCAACTGGAGCTAATCAACAGGCCAGGAAGCATGTGGGGCCCAGGAGATAACACAGGAAGTGTAGGTGTAGTTACGCTCAACATGAACAGGCTTGGATATGAAGCGCAAAGCAAAGAAGAATTTTTCAAGAAATTAACATATTATATGGAACTCTCAAAAACTTCGCTTGAGATAAAAAGAGACATAGCTGAAAAGAACCTTAAATCTGGGCTTATGCCTTATGCAAAGAGGTATCTTGGGACTTTTGGGAACCATTTTTCAACAATCGGACTATGCGGGATGAATGAGTGCTGCAAAAATTTCCTTGGAAAGGACATAAGCACTGAAGAAGGGACTGAGTTTACTGTTGAAGTATTAGGTTTTATGAGAGATAAGCTAAAAGAGTTCCAAAAGGAAACTGGTGCATTATATAATCTAGAAGCCAGCCCTGCAGAGAGCGCATCTTACAGGCTTGCAAAGATTGACAAGCAAAAGTATCCAGACATCATCACTGCTGGAGAGGATACACCTTACCTTACAAACTCAACTCAACTGCCAGTAGGTAAGACTGACGATGCTATCGAAGCTGTTGAACACCAGAACCAGATCCAGCCATTGTATACCGGAGGAACAATATTCCATACATTCCTTGGCGAAAAGCTAAAATCAGGAGAATCATGCAAACAGCTTGTAAGAAAAATTGCAGAGAATACAAGGTTGCCGTATTTCTCGATAACTCCAACATTTAGCGTATGTAAAGACCATGGTTATCTAACTGGTGAACAGATCAAGTGCTCTGAATGCGGACAGCCTACTGAAGTATATACAAGGATCGTAGGTTATTTTAGGCCGGTAAGCAAATGGAACATAGGGAAAAAAGAGGAATACAAGCAAAGGCTTGAATATGAAGAGAACAAAAGTCTAGTATCTGAGTTCAAGTCAAAAGTGGTTGTCCAGACTAATGGCACAGCGATGTCTGAGGCTGAAGCTACTGCTGTTGGAGATGTGAAGTCTTACAAGGTATTCACTTTTCCAAACTGCGACAAATGCAAGGATACCAAAGCGTTCCTGTCAAAGATAAGCCTGTTAGGTGAAGCTGTTGACCTGACAGATCCTAATGGAAAACAGGTATTCCAAAAGTACTATAAGGATATCAGGCACAAGCTTAATCGTGATGAGCATGGCCTACAGCTGCCAGTAGTGCTTTTCTTTGACAAACAAGGCAATGTATCCGGCGTGTCTCAATCACTTGAGACTACAAAGGAGATATTGTCATGATCAAAGGCCTGCAAAAAACTTGTCTATTGAATTACCCACCATATACTGTTGCAACAGTATTTGTTGGTGGGTGTAATTTTTCTTGTCCTTTTTGTCATAATAAGGATCTGGTGCTAAACCCATCTTCCATAGATACGATCCATGAAGATGAGCTTATGGACCTACTTGACAAGAGAGGGAAATGGCTTGACGGAGTGTGCATCACTGGAGGAGAGCCGTTATTATATGACATTACTGACCTTGCAAAAAAGATAAAAGATAAAGGGTTTAAGGTAAAGGTGGATACAAACGGTACAAATCCCCAGCAGCTTAAAACACTTATCGACCAAAAGCTGGTAGATTATGTTGCTATGGACATCAAGTCAAGCAAAGAGAAGTATAATGAAGCTGCAAACTGTAATGTTGATATGGATAAGATTGAGAGGTCTATCCAGATAATCAAAGATAGTGGAATAGAACATGAGTTTAGGACGACTTTTGTTCCAAAGCTTCACACGATTGAAGAGGTTAAGAATATAGGGGAGTGGCTTAAAGGTGCTGATAAGTTTGTTGTCCAGAACTTTAAGCCAGGAACATGTCTTGATCCAAGCTTTAATGATGAGAAAAGTTTTGGTGAAAAAGAATTAGAAGAGTTTAGGTGCATATTAAAAAATCATATCAAAGAAGTTATTTGAGTTTTCTGATCATCTCTTTAATCTCGTTTAAGTCACGCTGCATATCCTCAATCTCGCGTTCTGCTTTCCTATTGACAAGGTAATCATACCTTTGGTTTATCCTATCACGTTCTGCCTGCCTGTTCTGGCTCATAAGAATGATAGGTGCCTGGACAGCTGCAAGCGTTGACAATACAAAATTTAGCAGTATAAAAGGATAAGGGTCCCACTTATACTTTACCATCATCATGTTAAGTGTCATCCAGATCAATAGAAGAATACCTAACGAGATTATGAAATACCAGCTTCCTGCTACCCTTGTCACCAAGTCAGCAGATTTCTGGCCTAAGGTTAGCTGCTTAGTCAGAGCAGGATGAT
>JAHJBD010000131.1 GCA_018813725.1 Nanobdellota archaeon
AGGGACGAAGATCTGCTTAAAAAAGAGTTTGAGAAAGCAGGTTTCAGCGTGGAAGTCAAGAAAAGGCAAGGCTTTGCCTGGAAATATATCTATATCTTTGGTAAAAAGGTTAAGAATGTGAAACTATAATAGTGCATACCTTTTATTAATTAAGGCTAAAATAAAAATTTATTTACCTAGAACTGTCAGCTTGTCTTTCAACTTCCAATTTCTTGGATATGGCGATAGATGCTGAAGAAGATTGATAAGCAGCGATTATCTCATCAGCAAGATAAGACTCGATAGATTTCTTTGAATTGAATGATTTTTGATAAGCTCCTTGTGTCATAAGCCTTAATGCTATGTCTACCCTTCTTTGTGGTGAACACTCAACAGCTTTTGGATAACGTGCTCCGCCATATTCAATCGTAATTATCTCTTCCCGCTGAGCAGCATTCTCAAGCGCCCCTACAAAGACCTCGATAGGATTTTTCTTTAGCTTTGCTTCGATCATTCCAAATGTCTTTTCCACAATATCATAAGCTTTCTGGGCTTTTCCAGTCAGATGACCAGATGACCTGTAGTGCTTCTTGCTCTTGTGCCCAGTGACCATAATCTTGTTTATCAGCCTCTCGACGATAAATACTCTGCTTTTATGGAACCTGTTGCCTGCATACCTTGCACCTGTCTTTGGGACGATTGTAGCTTCAAGGTTTATATAACTTACAAGACCTGGGTCCTGCACTTTGATGCCTTCAGTATCCCACCTATTGAATGCCTTCATTTTCTAGCTTTCTCTATCTTGCCTTGTCTTAAGGCGAGTAATGATTGATCGTTGACTTTGATAACCTGCCATCTGACTCCGGGGATGTCTCCTTTAGATTTTCCTTTTGCTCCGCCGATACACTCAATCACAACCTCATCGTGCTCGTCAATAAGCTTTTGCGCGCCGTCCCCTGGCATGAAAGCAGTTATCTGCTTGCCGTTCTTTGTCAGCTGGACTCTTGCGCATTTTCTCATCGCTGAGTTAGGCTGTTTTGCTTCAAGCTGAACTTTCTCAAGAACAATACCCTTAGCCTGTGAACTTCCTTCCAATGGGTCAGATTTCTCTTTTAATCTACCTACTCTTCTTACATATTTAGCATGATGCATCCTGCCTGAATGCCTTCTTTTCATCAGCTTGTTCCCTGCGTTTAATCCTCTTGGTTTGTTTGCCATTGTCAATTGGGGATAACTGTCCCTTTAAAAATCTTACTGAATTTTAATATCGCCAAACACAAAATACCTGCTCACAGCGTCCTTGAGCCGGATAAAGTTAGCCTTTTCCCTTCCAAGCAATAATCCTCTTGTCTTGGTATCAGGCGCCCTTATGACGATCGCCCCTTCGGTATCTGTTACATCAACTCTCAAAGGCGCTACATACTTCCTAATAAACTCGCAGACATCATCGTCGAATTCAACGATCTTTAGCTGCTTGTTAAGCATGTTTACCATCCTTTTGACATTCACGCCGTTCTTGCCTATGGCTTTCCCCATCTCGTTAGGGTATACGATAAAGACCAACTTTTCCCCTTCTTCAAAACAATCCTTCACCTTAGCCTGTGTGATGGATTCAAAAAGGGATATATACTTCATCAGGTTAATATCGTATTTTATCTTTGCCATTTAATATCCAAGAACAGAGATTGAAAAAGGTTTCTTGCATAAAGTGCCAAGCTCATCGTTAGGCACTTCTATTTGCGTAACTATAACTTTGCCTATCCTTGCATAATGCTCTATTTCTTCTTTTGTTTTTGAATCAATGTTTGAACTCAAGATAACATTCTTGATCTTCTCAGCCTTGATCCCTTTTAGCACTGTTTCTGTTCCGATTGTCAATTTGCCTTCCTTGGCCAGCTTTTTAACATCATTTATTGTTGTCATTCTTTCTTCCTCGTCTTGATGATCAGCTCAGGCAGCCCCGTACCTATCGGTATTGGTTGGTTAAGCATGACATTCTCCACTACTGAATTGAGCTTGTCAACTTCGCCTATCAAGGCTGCATTGATAATATGCTTTATCGGAGTCTCAAAAGATGCTCTTGCAAGCACAGACGCTTTCTCGCTGACAACCCCGTACCTGGTGATGCCTTTGACTTTACCTGAAGCGCACATTGTGTCTGCTACAAGCATGATGTGCCTTATGTCAACATTAAGGCCTTGGCTCTCAATAACCTTGTAGACCTCATTGATTATGCTCTGCCTTGCAGCTTCAACTCCGAATGTGGCTTCAATCTCAAAAATATCATTGCTTGTGGTCCTTGTCTCATCAACCTCTTCCATCTTCAAGATATCCTTAAGGTTTGAACCTGCTGTTATTATGATATATTCTTCCCCCCTTTTAACAGGAAGCACTTGTGTGATGCCTTTCACGCCTCTGATCTGCACTTCCTTGACTTTTTCTTTGGCTTTGTAAAGGTCATTAAGACTGTCATCTTTTCCTTTCATCTTCATGATCAGCACGTCATCTTTGATCTTGTTGTTATAGCCTTTTACTGGCTTTTGCACTGCTTTCAAAAGGATGGCTTCAGTTATGCTCAGCGCTTTCATCTGTTCAGAATCCAGCTTTATCTCGATTGTCCTTTCAACAATATTGATTGCTATTTCAGTTGCTATCTCTTTTACTCTTGTCTCCTTGATAAGCCTTGCAAGCTGCTTGATATCTTTCCCAGTGCTCCATGGCTTTTTAAGGAATATCTCCATCATAGGGGTTGAGATGTTCTTCCTTCCGTCAAGAATCTCGATTATTCTTGGAAGACCCATAGTTACGTTCATCTCTGCTACACCTGCAAAGTGGAATGTGTTAAGTGTCATCTGAGTGCCTGGCTCTCCGATTGATTCAGCGCTGATAACACCTACAGATTCACCTGCCTCTACCTGAGCATCTTGATATTCAGCAACTGTTGCATCTAGTATCTTTTTAATCTTAGCATCAGAAGAATTGCTTGGAATATTGGCTTCCAATTCATCCACTATGCTTTTTGACAGTTTGTCCTGATATTCTTTTGGTATCATTTTATCCTAAGCTCTTTATTATCCTTTTTACATTAAGTATTCCATTCTCTGATTTTGAAACGTCAATCCCGTCATCTCCATAGCTGAACTGGACAATCTTATTTCCAGCATCTCTTACAGTACCATCATACTCTACTTTAAGGTCCTGCATGGCGTTTGCCAGCCTTCTGTACAGATAACCTGATTTTGGAGTTCTAAGTGCAGTATCCATCAGTGAATCTCTTCCTGTTATCGCTCCAAAAAAGAACTCAGCTGGTGTAAGTCCTGTCTTGAATCCGTTCTTGATAAATCCGTGAGCATCCGGGCTCAGATCACCTTTCTTGAAACTTGACAATGTCCTTCCGTCATAGCCTTTCTCAATCCTTTTGCCCCTCATAGCCTGCTGTCCTACGCAAGCTGCCATCTGCGCAAGGTTAAGAAGATTTCCTCTGGCACCTGAATCTGCCATGATCATAGTATGAGTGTCCTTGTCTGAGAATTGCGCCACCAATGCGCCTGTCTGGTTTCTTGCTTTGTTAAGGACTTCAAGTATCCTCAATTCAAGTGTCTCTTTCAATGTCTTTCCAGGGAAAGTATCAAGCTTATTGTTACTGAACATATCAATCAGTTCATCAACATCTTTTTCAGCTTGTGCAAGTGTTTCCTTAATCTTCTGTTTTGCTGTCTCTGGAAGGTCAGTATCTGATATGGAGACTGTAAACCCTGTCCTTAATAGTACATTGATGCCAAGCCTGAAAAGCTTGCCAAGGAAATCTAAAGTGAATTCTTTGCCATATCTCTTGTGCATGTTTCTCAAAAGCAGACCTGAACCTTCTCCAAGATTGTTCCTGTCCATTATTCCGCTCACCAAGATCCCTTTATCGATCTTAACATAAGCATTATGCTCGCAATCCTCTTTTTTGCATGTCTGGCACTTAAGACAATTCTTTGCACGGCCAGTGAAATTAAAATCATCAGGCAGCAGCACTGAAAATACTTCCTTTCCGCTGATCTTAGATTTTCTTGGAAGCTTGCTGAATTCCTGCAAGCCTGTTGAGGATAGCAGGTCAATAGCTTCTTCCCTGGTTATCTCAAGATCCTTGGTCAAGAGATAAAGTCCTGATATAGTATCCTGTACGCAGCCGATTACTGATAATCCATACCTTGGGCTGATCAATTGTGTCTGTACTTCCATAAGTATCTCAGCTTCAGCTCTTGATTCTTCAGTCTGTGGAATGTGAAGGTTCATCTCATCGCCGTCAAAGTCAGCGTTGTAAGGGTGGCATACAGCAGGGTTAAGCCTTAATGTTTTCCCTGGAAGAACAATAACACGATGGCACATCATTGACATCCTGTGCAGTGATGGCTGTCTGTTGAATATCGCAATATCCCCATCCATAAGGTGCCTTTCAATGATATAACCCGGTTGTATCTCTTCCAATGCAGCTTCTTTTGTCTCTTCTGTAATCTTCTTTTTCTTGCCGTCAGGCCTTATGACATAATTGGCACCAGGATAAACACCCGGTCCTTTCTTGATGAACTCTTTAAGATAAGCCATGTTCCAGTCATTTACCCTTTCAGGTACTGTAAGTTTCATAGCCACTTCCTTTGGTACCCCTACTTCATTAAGCTTGATCATCGGATCAGGGCTGATCACTGTCCTTGCTGAGAAATTTGTCCTTTTTCCAGCAAGATTATGCCTGATCCTTCCTTCTTTGCTTTTGATCCTTTCAGTCAATGTCTTAAGCGGCTGTCCAGATCTGTGTCTCGCTGGAGGAAGCTGTGCGATAGCGTTGTCAAAGAACGTTGTAATATGGTACTGAAGCAGATCCCACAAATCCTCGATTATTATCTCTGGCGCTCCTGCATTTATGTTTTCGAACAGTCTTTGGTTGATCCTGACAATATCTCCTAACTTGTGCGTAAGGTCATCTTCAGACCTTTCACCTGATTCAAGCGTGATAGAAGGCCTCATTGTTACTGGTGGGATTGCCATAACTGTAAGTATCATCCATTCAGGCCTTACAAACTTAGCATTCATGCCGAATACTTCAAGGTCCTCATCAGTGACTTTCTCAAGCCTTGCTCTCACCTCTATAGGATTTATCCTTTTATCATTTTCCATGAATGTTGTAGGTTTCTCAAGGCTTACCTTATACTGTTTGGCTTTGCAGTGAGGACATTTGTTTACTGACTTGACCTTGGCGATTATGTCCTTGACACCCTTCCTTCTTTCTTCTATCCCTGTCTCAAATTCAATCCTGTTAAGCTCATTCTTTGCGCTCTCTATCTTGCTGTCAGGTATCAGTATCCTGCCGCAGTCCCTGCACGTTGACTGCAGGATATTATAAACTAGAGTTACAAATTTGACATGGACGATAGGCCTTGCCAGTTCAATATATCCGAAATGGCCAAGGCATTCTTTTAGCTTGCATCCGCAGGTCTTGCACTTCAGTCCAGGATCGATGACTCCAAGCCTTATATCCATCAGGCCGCCGTCAACAGGATAACCTTCCTTATCATAAAGTTCAGGTGTAACTATCTTAGCAGATGCCATCTTCTTGATGGTTTTTGCTGAAAGTACAGAAAAAACCACACTGTTGACCATCTTGCTTACAAAGTTGTCTTCTTGTTCAGCTCTGCCTTCTTCTTTCTTCTCAGGCTCTGCCACTTCTACTTCTTCAGTTTTGACTTCTTCTTCTACCATGTTTCTTAGTACTTCCCTTTTAATTGCAATTTTGGGTATATCCCCAAACTCTTGAACTCGTCTAGCATCAATTTAAAAGCATAACTGATCTCAATGTTTGAGATAGGTGTGTTCTCACCGCAAAGAGGGCAGTATGACTTGTTCTTGAATTCGTCTTTGATGGCAATAAGGCCGCACTCCTCGCAGATAGGCACGATCGTCTTATCAGAATCAAACCTTTCCTTAAGCAATAGCGATGCCCCATGGGCAACGAATGTATCCTTCTCCATCTCTCCAAGCCTTAATCCACCTTCTTTAGCTCTTCCCTCTGTTGGCTGCCTTGTCAATAGTTGGATTGGGCCCCTTGCCCTTGAATGTAATTTGTTGGCTACCATATGTTTCAGTTTCAGATAATACATATCTCCAATGAATATCTTGGCTTCAAAAGCCTCGCCAGTCTCACCATTGTATAATGTCTCGCTTCCATTCTCTCTGAAACCCAATTCCTGCAATTCTTTTCTGATGCGTTCCTCTGGTTCTGCATCGAAAGTGGTTCCATTGATGTGCCTTCCAGATAATGCTCCTGTCTTACCAGCAACAAGCTCTATAAGGTGAGCGATTGTCATACGTGATGGGATGCCGTGAGGTGAGAATAAAAGGTCAGGTACGATGCCTGATGCTGAGAAAGGCATATCTTGCTGAGGTACGACTAGCCCAACTACTCCCTTCTGTCCGTGCCTTGATGTGAACTTGTCTCCGATCTCTGGCATCCTCTGGTCTCTTACCCTTACCTGGACCAGTTTGTTGCCTTCTTCGTTTTCAGTTATGCATACAAAATCTATCACACCTACCTCGCCGTGTTTTGCGTTTACTGAACTCTCTCTTCTGGTTGAAGACGCAAGGCTGTACTCGTCTAATGAGGATAAGAACCTTGGCGGTGATGTCTTACCTATGATGACATCTCCTTCTGCAATCACAGCTTCAGGGTAGATGATACCATCTCCTTCAAGCAGCCGGTAATCCTGTTCTGATTTGTAGCCTTTGACATCTTTGTCAGGTACTGATATCTCGTCAACAAGTCCCCCTGCATACCTTAATTCCTCAGCAGTGCTTGGCCTGAAATATGAGCTTCTTCCAAGTCCTCTATCTATCGATCCTTGGTTAAGTATGATCGCGTCTTCCATATTATAACCTTTGAAGCTCATTATTGCAACTACGATGTTCTGCCCAGCTGGGTGCTTGTCATAACCAGCTATCTCATGCATTATTGTGCCCACTAATGGTACTTGTGGTGTGTGAAGGATATTAACATCCATGTCCATCCTAACTGCAAAGTTTGCAGCATAGAAGCCCAAAGCCTGCTTCTGGTTCTTAGATCCTGCATTAAGCCTTGTTGATTGGTTAAAGTTGCCATAAGGTACCAAAGATGTAGCAAGGCCAGTCATCGCAAGCGGACTTATCTCAAGGTGAGTATGCTCAGCAGTCACATCTTTCTCAAAGAATGCTACATAGGTATTCTCTTCTTCAGCAGCGTCAAGATACTCAATAATCCCTTCTTTAACAAGGTCACTCCATGACATCTCCTTTTTCTCAAGTTTCTGGATATGCTCCTCAGTAAGAAGCGGCCTTCCATTTTTTACGATGATAAGCGGCCTTCTTGCCCTGCCTCTGCTGACATCAATCTCAATCTTGTCAGAATTCTCATTAAAATGCACATTAAGGTTCCCGGTTATGTTGCTCTTTCTCCTTTCTTCTTTGATACTCTCTACAAATTCTGTAGCATTGTCAACATTCCCTGCAAATTTGCTGTTTAGGTATACTTCAGTCATTTTTCAGTCCCAGATCTTTAAGCTGTTTTTTAACTTCTTCCTCATCTGATTGAGACGAGATTGAGCATAATATTGACATGTTCTTTCTTAATCCAATGTTTGTGCCTTCAGGAGTCTCGATCGGACAAAGCCTTCCAAGGTGTGTGCAATGAAGCTCTCTTGCTTCGAAATTCTCCTGTGAAGCGCTTAATGGTGATACTACCCTTTGAAGATGGCTCATGGTCTCAAGGAAATTCAGCCTTTGGATCCTCTGGCTCACTCCTTTTCTTCCGCCTACCCATGTACCGGTTGCCATTGATGAATATATCCTCTGTGTGAGAAGCTTGTCTCTTACGATAACCTTTATGCTTGGGAACTTTCCCCTCTTCACGATCCTTTGGAAATTGTATAAGAGGTCTCCTATCAATACCTTTAGGTTAACCCTGAAAAGGTCAGCCAAAAGATCTCCGCTCAATTTAAGCTTCTTGTTCATGTAATGATCTTTATCGTCAAGCGGAATATCTCCCCTTGAAACATCGATATACTTCTTAAGCATCTTGCAAAGGTTCTTTGCCTTTTCCATCCTGGTATCGCCCTCGATCCCGATGTGCGGCAGCAGATATTTGTCCAGTATCTCCTGCATTCTGTTGATCCTTATCTCTTTTGACTGGGTTATCCCTATCCTTTTAGCTACGTAATCTATAGCATCTTCTTCAGTCTTGATGTCAACAAACTCAAACAGGTTGATAAGTATCTCATCATAATTCTTCTGTATGCTTATCCACTTGACAATCTCTTCATCTTTTAAGAGCCCAAGCGCCTTGATTATCACTATAACTGGTATTCTTTTGACCCTTGTGAATGTAAGATAAAATATGCCGTCCTTTAATTTCTCAACAGTGTGAGGTATCTTGAATGATCCTCGTTCAGAGAAAAGTTTACCTGTAAATTCTCCAGTCAGATTGCTCTGTTCAACAAGCATCCTGTTTGCTCCCAAATCCTCTATCTTGATCAGGACCTTTTCTGTGCCATTTATGATGAAATATCCGCCCGGGTCATCAGGGTCTTCACCTTTTGCGATAAGCTCATCCTTAGACAGCTTGTTAAGATGGCAGTATTTGCTCTTAAGCATGATAGGAAGGTTTCCTATCTGTGTGGCAAAACTCTCTCTTTGAACATCATTGATATGGGCACTTATCTCTATGAATATTGGTGCGCTGTAGGTGATCTTCCTTAATCTTGCCTCAACAGGGTATATATTTCTTTTTGACCCATCTGCTTCGATTATCTCCGGCTTAGTTACCCATATCTTGTCAAGCCGTATCTTAAAACTGTCAATATTGCCTGGTATTATTGTAGGCACGACCTCTTTGTTTTCCTCAATGACCTCGTTTAAGCCTACTTCTATGAAATGGTTGAACGATTCAATATCTGATTCTACAAAATGCTGTTCTTCAAAATACTTCTTTATCAGTGTCTTACCATATTTATACATTTGTGACGCTCCTGTAGAATACTGCTTCTTTTGCAGTGTGGCTTTGTCTTATGATCTTCACTATGTCTCCCACCTTCACATCAACGCCTGTAAGGCCTGGATCCTTTTTGTGTATTTTGGGCAGTTCATTAGCAGAAATCTTAAACTTGTCAAACAACTCTTTTTTCTCCTTATCACTAACTTTAGCGTGCTTAGGAACAAGTATATGCTTGGCTACGTCGGTTTTGGTTGTCATTGTTTATTAAAAAAAATGGGCCGGACGAGACTTTCG
>JAHJBD010000132.1 GCA_018813725.1 Nanobdellota archaeon
CTTTATCACGAATGGGGCTTCTAACATGTCGGGATCATTATTTTTTTCAGAATATTTAACAATGGTTTCTTTGATCTTTGCTCTTAGCTGAATGTTTTCCCAAACAGCATCCCAGTCTCCGGCAAAATCCGGAATGTTTGCTGCAATAGATTTTATTACGTCACTTTCTCCATTTTTTAGAGCATCGCTCACTACTAACATGTCTGTCTCAGAATCATACTTCATTAGATCAACAAATCCTCCCTCCGCTTGAGGATCATGTTCCCAGAATTTTCTTACCTCAGTTATTTGGGTTACCCTTCTAAATTTATGCAATCCATCAGGACTTTTTATGGGGTTTGCAATGACACACAAGTCCAATGCTTTAAAGCTGGTATTTGGGATTCCCAAGGCATTAACAACTCTGTCGTAGACACCATATGGATTATCTGCGTGGAAGGTTCCAGCAACTAAATTAGCGCCAGCACCAACTCTCATAGCTTCGAATAAGGCTACAGCCTCTTTGCTTCTAACCTCTCCAACAATCAATGAGGAATCTCCAAGTCTCAAAGTGGATCTTATTCCCATGGAAGCGTCGAACTCTCCAGTATCACGACCTTCAGCCATTATTCCTGAAACTTTTAAGGGTATTATGTTGAAGCCCAACCTTCTCATTTGGTTGAATGGAAGTTCCATAGTATCTTCAACAGTTACTATTCTATATCTTCTCATAACCTCTATCAACAGTGAACTTAACAATGAAGTTTTACCGGAACCCCTCGTACCGCATACAAAAAACGTTCTGGTTCCATCAACTAGAAAGCTTAACAGACCTGCTGCTAGGGCACTTATCATCTTGTTTTTGATGAATAATGGCAGAGTCCATGGTTTGTCTCTGTGTTTTCTGAATGAAAATCCTAAACCTGCTGCACTAAGTGGAGGACCAACAGTAGATGTTCTGATAGATGCTCCTGGAAGTTCTAACTCGGTATCGAGCAAGGGGTTGGCTTCATCTAAAGGTCTTCCAGAAATTAATCTTAATTTGGAAGCCCAAGAATCAGCTTCTGCTGTTGTTGGTATTATGTTTGTTTTGCAGTCTCCAAATTCACCATGAACTATATACATTGGGTTCTGCCCGTAGGGAGGGTTTATGTTTATGTCCTGCATTTCATCATCTTGAAGGAGAACTTCAATTAGCCCAAAACCTATTGTGTATCTGACCAGTATTTCAGTCAGCATGTCCATCTCTTCAGGACTGAAACGAAGATTTTTGTAGCCGGCAAGTTCTTCAATTAAATCCTGGCCAACATTGGAAAATACCTGTCTCATTCTTTCAGGATTAACAAATTCTTCCTTCTCCGGCTTGTGCTCAGCCATGATTCTTCTTGCTAGATCGAGAACCTCATATTGATCTTCATCAAGTCTAAACTCAGGAGGCATTATGTGGTACAGGTACTGAACCGAATCTTTGAATTTGAAAACAGTTACTTCAGTATCATTAGCTATCTTAAAGCTTCCAATCTCTATTCCGTCCGTCGGGTAAGAAGCCATTAATTTTGTAAACATGAAGTCTGGCTTTATGATTGGTCTGAAAATCTTTCTGTAAATATCTCTGTTTCCAATAACGTGTCCTTCCAGATACGGCTTTGATATCGTGACAAGTTTTGTTTTTTCCAGGGAATCCAAGAGGTACAGCAACAAATTAAGATATCTTTGCTGACCCTGTTGATAAAAGGCATCTACACTTTTCTGAAATTTTAATCTCTCCCGTCTTATTAAACGCCTTAATTCAACATAAGATCCAAGAGGGTCCGATTTTAATTTTTGAAATATGAAATGCTGCAGATCATTATAACGCTCGTTCATGTCCTGGGTAAAGTTCATTCCAAATTTCATCGACTCTAATGAGAATTTGTCTTTTTCCTTTGCCAGCCTGTTGAAGAGTCTTGATATCTCTGCAACCAGCTGAACTTGAGAATAATCGTATTCATAATCCCGCTTTTGATAGAAAATGATTCTAGTGACATTTGGGACCTCCATAAGAATGTCAGCGGTTTTGGCCATTGCAACGGGATCGTCTTCAATAGAAGGAGCTCTAGTATAGCCTTCCAGGGTGATTCTTACTATCTTATCTTCCCCGTCTTGGATTACTTCATAACTCCATGGCGCCTTGGGCGCGCCGTATTCAGCCATAATCTTGCCACCCCTTTTAGTACTAGTTCATGCTAACAATAAACATTCAATTAAGTTAATATAGTTGAACTAATTGAAAACATATATAAATATTTTCGCTATATTTGTATAAAAATGGCAGAACTAACGCAAGATCCTCCGAAACCGGACAAGTCAGCAGCTCCCGCTTCGAAGGGCATAAATCTGTTTGGAGCTCCGAAGAAGCCTGCCATAGGCAGTCAGGAGATTGCACAGATAGTTGAAGATGTTAACAATGTTTCTACACGGCTTAAAATTTTGGAAGAAAGATATGAAAATCTGAGGAAGAAATTGCAAGTTATCGAGCAAAACATGCTGGAAAACAACAAAAAGGTTCTGCTCGAAGTAAAAACATCTGAAGAAGAAATAAAAGAATTCAATAAAGTAATGGAACAAATGAAGCAAGATCTAAGATTAATCATAAGAGAATTAAAACTAACTGCAAAAAATGATGAAGTTCAAGTTCTTAAAAAATACATCCAGGTTTGGGAGCCATTGAATTTTGTTCAGAGAAAAGAACTGGATAAGATTTTGAATGAACTGATTGAAGATAAGTTAGAAGACTTAAGCATAAGATTGCAGGAACAGGGATTTATCGAAGACATGATCAGAACAACATTAAAGAAAGTTCTCGGCGAGAAAGGTTTGGGATAAACGTTGA
>JAHJBD010000016.1 GCA_018813725.1 Nanobdellota archaeon
AACCACTCAAAAAAGGCTGGCAGCACAGATCCTCAAATGCTCCAAAAAGAAGATTTGGCTAGATCCTGCTGAATCAGAAGAGATCAAAGAAGCTATCACCAAAGCCGATGTCCGATCATTGATAATAAAAAAGATTATTAAAAAAATGTCCCCGCCTGAATCATCCAGGTTTAGGGCAAGAATCTTGAGCACACAGAAGAAAAAAGGCAGAAGAAAAGGCGCAGGTTCAAGACAAGGAAAGAAAACTGCAAGAACCCCAAGTAAAAGGGTATGGATGAACCTTATCAGGTCACAAAGAGAGATACTTAAAGCACTAAAGGACAGCGAAAAGATAGATAATGCCACTTTTAGACAACTTTACCTAAAAGCAAAAGGCGGCTTCTTCAGAAGCAAGAGACACTTAAAATTATATATCCAAGAACACGGACTGTGCAAAAATGACGACAAATAAACAAACAATAATCCAATTCAGAAGAAAAAGGGAAGGAAAGACCAACTATAAGAAAAGGTTAAAGCTTCTCATGGCTAAGAAGCCAAGGCTTTGTGTAAGAATATCCTTAAAGACCATCTCAGCACAGATAATTGAATATGCTCCAGATGGCGACAAGGTTATTGGCAGTGTCAATTCAAGTTCACTTACCAAGCTTGGGATAAAAAGCACAGGCAACACACCAAGCGCTTACCTGACCGGATTGATGGTAGGTAAACTAGCAAAAGAAAAAGGTGTAAACGAGATGATACTCGACATAGGGTTCAGAAAACCAGTTAAAGGATCAAAAGTATACGCTGTACTGAAAGGAGCTTTGGATGCAGGTATTGAAATCCCTCACAGCGATGACATAATCCCTAGCGAAGATAGGCTTAATGGCAAAAATATTAAAGGCTTATCAGATACTATAAGCAAGATCAAGACTCAGATATTAGGTAAATAAAATGGAAAAGAAAGAAGCAAGAAGAAATCCAGAAAAGACGGATGTTGACTGGAAACCAAAAACAGCACTTGGTATCAAAGTCTCAAAAGGAGAGATTTCAAATATTGACCAGATACTAGACAAAGGCCTAAAGATTCTCGAGCCTGAAATAGTAGATGTCCTGCTCCCTAATATGGAAACAGACCTTATGCTTATCGGCCAATCCAAGGGTAAATTTGGTGGTGGTCAAAGAAGAGTATTTAAACAGACTCAGAAAAAGACCCAAGAAGGCAACAAGCCAAAATTCGCGACTTTTGCAGTTTGCGGAAACAGAAACGGATATGTTGGAGTAGGTTACGGCAAAGCAAAAGAAACTGTACCTGCAAGAGAAAAAGCTATTCGAAACTCTAAACTTAACATTATCAAGATACTCAGAGGCAATGGTTCATGGGAAGATACAAGCAAAGACCCTAACACTATCCCTTTTGCTGTTGAAGGCAAATGCGGTTCAGTGAGGATAAGATTGATGCCTGCACCAAGAGGAACTGGACTGTGTGTTGAACGAGAATGCCAGCGAATATTGAGATTGGCAGGTATAAAAGATGTTTGGTCAAAGACCAACGGCCAAACACGTAGCAAGATCAACCTTATCACTGCATGCATTGATGCATTAAAGCAGCTGTCACAGGTTAAAGTGCAGCCAGCATACAGGGAAAACCTTGGCATAGTTGAAGGTAAATTAGTAGAGGAAAAACAAGATGTCGAAAATAGCGATAATTAGGATTAGGGGACTGGTACGCATTAACCATCAGGTTAGAGATACCTTGATCATGCTAAAACTGCACAGAAAGAATTACTGCACCGTCTATGAATCAACACCTAGCATAATAGGAATGATAAAAAAAGTAAAAGATTATGTAGCTTATGGAGATATTGACAATAATACTTATAACACGATGCTGGAAAAAAGAGGGGAAGATTACAAAGGCCCAGTAAATGAAAGGACTGCAACCAAGTACATCACCTACAAGGAAAGGAAACTCAAACCATATTTCAGGTTAAGCCCGCCTAAAGGCGGATTTGGCAGTATTAAGAAATCTATAGTCAAAGGCGGTGCATTAGGATTCAGAAAAGATATGGACCAGCTTATCCAGAGGATGCTATGATGGTATTCAACAAAAGAAAGAAAAACAGCAGGCTCCGAGGTACCAACTCTCATGGATGGGGCGCTAAGAAGAAGCACAGAGGTAGCGGCCACAGGGGCGGCAAAGGCATGGCAGGAACTGGCAAGAGAGGCGATGCCAAGAAACCTTCAATCTGGAAAGAGAAATATTTCGGCAAATTTGGTTTCAAGAAAAAAGGTACTAAGATCATATATCACACTATAAACCTAAAAGATATTGAGAAAAGTATTGATTCTCTGATTGAGAAGAAGATTGCGAAAAAGGAGAACGATGTTTGCACGCTTAACCTTTCAGATTTAAATGTAAATAAACTGCTAGGCAGCGGAAGTTTGAGTATCAAGCTTAAGATTACTGTAGACTATGCTTCCAAGGGGGCTATCGAAAAGGTTCAGTCTGCTGGCGGAGAGATTACATTAAACAAGCAAAAATCTGATGGTTAAAGATGGGCATTTGGAAAAATATATTAGCAAATTTACCTGAAGTCGCGTCCCCAACTCAAAAAAGGCTTTCTTTCAAAGAAAAGTTAAAGTGGACGCTAACTATCGTAATTGCATACTTTGTTCTTGGCTTGCTGCCGCTGTTTGGCCTTGGTGCCAATGCGCTTGAACAATTTGAATACCTATCCATAATCTTAGGTGCAAAATTTGGATCGCTTATATCTTTGGGTATCGGCCCTTTGGTAACTGCTTCCATCGTATTACAGCTGCTCAACGGCTCAGGTATTGTAAAATTTGACCTTGCAAGCCACGAAGGTAAGAAGAATTTCCAAGGAGTCCAAAAGTTATTGAGCATATTCTTCATAATTTTCGAAGCTGGTATTTACGTTTTTATGGGTGGACTTTCTCCTCCAACAACGATGCTCGGTTCACCATTATTTTTCCAGATACAACTATTGCTGATCTTTCAATTATTCTTAGGTGGTATCCTAATAATGTTCATGGATGAGGTTGTATCCAAATGGGGATTTGGCTCGGGAATATCATTGTTTATCGCCGCAGGTGTTTCTCAAGAGATTTTTATCCAGGCTTTTAACTGGCTGCCTCCTGCTGGAGTTCCGACCGCAGGTTACGCATCAGGTGCTATCCCTGCGCTGATACAGGCACTAGCATCACAAGACCCAGTCACTGCAGGAATAAAGTTTGCAGCAGTAGTATCCACATTAGTGGTATTCGCAGTCGCAGTATATGCTCAGGCTATGAAAGTGGAGATACCATTAAGCTTTGGAAGGATACGTGGTCATGGCATAAGGTGGCCTTTAAGCTTCATGTATACCTCAAACATCCCAGTCATTCTTGTTGCAGCCTTGATCGCAAACGTCCAGCTTTGGGCAAGATTATTGCAAAGCTGGGGTAGGCCATTGCTTGGCACATTCAACGATGGCGGCCAGCCCATATCTGGATTCATATATTGGATCCAATCACCAAACCTTGTGAGGACAATAATTGAACAAAAGACATTCCTTATTGGTTCAGACATCTATCTTCAATCACTTATTTACTTGATTTTCATGATAGGGGGCTCAGTGTTATTCTCAATATTTTGGGTGCAGACCTCTGGTATGGATGCACGCTCACAAGCAAAACAGATGATGTCATCTGGCCTTCAGATCCCAGGATTTAGGAAAGACGAAAGGGTATTAGAACGGCTCCTTAACAGATACATCTGGCCATTGACAGTCATGGGTGCAATAGCGGTTGGTTTCTTAGCAGCTTTAGCTGACCTGACTGGTGCACTGTCTAGAGGAACAGGAATATTACTTACAGTGATGATCATCTATAAATTATATGAAGAGATAGCAAAGCAGCATATGATGGACATGAACCCTATGATGAGAAAGTTCATGGGTGGGTTCTAAGATGGGATTTACTGGTTTTCTAAACCCAATTTTATCGCCAATGCTCTCATTGCATCCAGTATGGGTAGTACTGATAATCTCTGCAATAATCGCCTTGTTGATCAATGTTATCATAAAATATACTACAAACCAGACTCTTATGAAGGATCTTAAATCTGAGCTAAAAGAGCTTCAGAAAGAGATGAAAACCCTTAAGGATCAGCCTGAAAAGATGATGCAGGTCAATAAGCAGGCTATGCAGACAAACATGAAGTATATGAGCCATTCGATGAAAGCTACACTTTTCACGATAATACCTGTGCTCTTGATATTTGGCTGGATGAACGCAAACATCGCTTTTGAACCAATCTTCCCAGGCCAAGACTTCACAGTCACAGCAAACTTTGCTTCTGGCACAACAGGGACTATCTACATGACAGCACCTGAAGGCATTATGGTTATCGGTAACAGTACAAAAGATATAGTCAACAACCAGGCTGCCTGGACATTACAAGGTGAAACTGGAGATTATATTGGAGGAAATGCTCTAGAATTGCAGTATGACGGACAGACTTTTTACAAAGATTTAATAATAGACACTAAACAACGATATAGTGAAACAACTAAGAAGGTATCAAACAGCGACTTAAAGACAATCACCATCAACAACAAGAAGATGAAGATACTTAATATTTTCGGCATGCAGATCGACTGGTTTTGGACATACATCATCTTTTCCATCGTCTTTAGCATGTCATTCAAAAAATGGATGAAGGTATATTAGGAGGAACAAAATGAAAGTGACAAAATCCGGCTCAAGAAGAAAGATTTATGTAAAGACACCAGGCGGTGTTACAAAAGTGCAGTATAAGATAAGAAAGCCACAGGCGCCAAAATGCGGCAGCTGCGGTGCAAAACTGCTAGGTGTGCCACGAGCATTAAAATCTGAACTGGCAAACATGCCTAAGACTGCAAAAAGGCCTGAAAGGCCATTTGGCGGAGTTCTTTGCTCAAGATGCATGCGTGATAAGATTAAAGCTCAAGCCAGGCTAAAAAAAGCCTGATTATCAAGTGAGATCTCAATAGGCTATTGGTGACAAGCCTTACACATCCGAGATTGGAGGGACAAAAATGATAGAAATTGGAAGAAAATGCATAAAACTTGCCGGTAGAGATGCTGGTAAAGTAGCAGTGATAATTGATGTTCTTGAAGGCAATTTAGTCTTGATCGATGGCGAAGTCAGAAGAAGGAAATGTAATATAAACCATCTTGAATTTCTTGACGAAGTTATTAAGGTAAGCAAAGGCGCCTCAACACAAGATGTTGCCAAAGCATTGGGCATTGAAAAAAAGCCTTCTCAAAAGAAAGAGAAGACAGAAAGGCCTAAGAAAGTAAGGGGCAAGAAAAAGGTCGAAGAAAAGCCTAAGAAAGCCAAGAAATCAGCTAAAAAAGAAGACGACCTTGAAGCTTTGGCTGTAGAGAAGAAATAATTTTTTCTATTTTTTACATAAAACTGATTAATTTAGATTCTAATATACATAAAGTCTAATCTAAAAAAGAAAAAAATTTATCCTTTCAGGATAAGATATACGCCAGCAAGTGCTGTGACTATCGGAAGGAATGCTGTAAGGAAACTGCTTACAAAAGGTATTGGTATATATTTTAAGACCACCAATAATATCAATACAACACCTATCCAGAATCCTAACCCTCTTTTTTCTGCCATTTATTTCACCTCAAATATTTCTGTTAAATTTATCTCAAATGCTGCAACAGGGAGTTCAATGCCCCATTTTATGAGAACGACAGGAGCAACCTCTCCTATAAACCCTACTTTCTTTCCATCAACAATTACCCGCCCTACTCTTCCAGCAATGAAGGAATCATGCTCAGTCTCTTCAATTGAATACTGTACATTCAACATTCTCAAAAGGTAATCAAGAACCTGCTTTACCTCTGTGTAATCTGCTTTTTCATTTGCAGAAGCATAAGCAAGCCTTTCATGATCTATGGCTTCATCGTCTTTTCTGACAGTGACGAGGCCCTGCTCAAATATTTTCTGAGGATACTCTACATGCTTATTTTTAGACAAACACTCAAATAATATCGGGATAAGCCATGTCCTGACAACTGAATAATTCTCAGACATGTAAGCTTTGATCTCAACAGTTCCAAAATCCTTGATATTCATCTGATTGTATAGTGTGAATTTATTTGATAGTATCGGACTCATTATCTCCTGACAACCTAGACCAACCATTACCTCTCTTGCTTTGTCAATAAGTGCCACTATAGGAAGGCTGCCACCTACAGTATAACTGACCAAAGGCTTTTCTTTTATATTATCATAACCATACATGATGCCAATATCTTCTATCACATCGACCTGGTGCAATATATCGCGCCTGTAATGAGGGATCTGCACCTTGCCGCTGGCAAAATTATAACCTGCATTTTCCACCAGTTTCTTGATTTCTGAATCTTTCAGTTCCAGGCCAAGTACGCTTTTGATTCTTTCCTTATCAAGCTCGACTACCTCATTAAACATGAATGGTGTGGTGATCTTCTTATCAGCATACTGGACCTCAACTGAGCCTATACTAAACCCTCTGTCACTGAGAGCCTGGGCAAATATGTTTGTTGCCAAGTGCACTGAATCCATATCAAGACCGGTTGCTTCAAAAAAAATCTGGTCTTCACCTATCTCAATCTTACCTGTGCTGTTAGAATTGATGATTGGAGGAAAAGACAGGACATTTCCTTGGTCGTCAACTAATATTGGATATTTGCTAAAGCCGTCAAGTATCCATGCATAATCCTTGCCTTTGGGATGCGACTCAAGTATCTCTGCCTGAGTCATCTCCCTTTTGAATTCCAACGGAACAAACGATATTGATTCAGGATCTGTTGCCTTGTAATGGACCGGGAACTTTATCTGCTTATGTGAATAGATACCGATTGCCACCTTCTGACGTTTTCTTCCAAAATTTTCGCACAGCTTCTCCTGCAGCTGGATTAGTTGCTTTAAGAGATAATCATCGATCTTTTTACCCTCAGCGACAAACGCAGAGATATAGGGCCTGATTTTTCCTACTGAATTATCTACCTTCACCTGATAGCCTGACTTTTTTGAGTCTAGTTTAGCAATTCCTTTTTCTATGCCAAGGACCCTTTTGAATAATCTTGCAACCCCTTCAACAGACCAAAGATAAGGCAGGTTTGTATCACCAAAATCAATCTTGACCTCATCTGTTTCATTGTCATACCCTTCATAATCCCCTTTGCCATAACCTGAAAGCTCTTCAACCTGCTCAATCTTAAGCTTCCTTCCGACCAGCTTTTCCAGATCCTTTAAAGCAAACGTTATTGTTGGCATCTTATATGACCCTCACATTTCTCATAAACCCTAAGTCATGGCTAAAAAGCTGCCTGATATCTTTTATACCTAGCTTAAACATTCCAAGCCTGTCTATACCCAGCCCCCATGCAAGTACAGAAACATCTTTTCCTGTCAATGGCTTGACAAGTTCAGGCCTGAATATGCCTGCGCCGCCAAGTTCGATCCATCCTAAGTCAGGATGCTTTGCAAAAAGTTCAGCTGAAGGCTCTGTAAACGGAAAATATGCTGGCCTTATCCTTATCTGGTCTGTCTCAGCAAATTCTTCTGCAAACATCTTAAGAAGACCCTTTAGGTGCCCAAAATCAAGTCCTTCTTCGATAACTATCCCTTCTGTTTGATAAAAATCACAGTTATGTGTCGCGTCGATCACATCATACCTAAAGCATCTGGTTATGCCAAAATATTTGCCAGGTATTTTCAGCTCTGGTGAAGCCAGCATCCGCGCTGAGCACGCTGTCCCCTGTGTCCTAAGTAAAGTATTATGTGTCCTCTTTACATCAAAATCATATTCCCATCCTTTTGAACCAGTGCCAAACCCTTTCTCGTGGGATTCTTTTATATTCTTCACAAGCTTTGGATCGAGCTTCATAGATGCTGGTTCTTTTACATAATATGCATCATGGATGTCTCTAGCGCTGTGAAATTGAGGCATAAAAAGCGCATCCATGTTCCAGAACTCTGACTCGACTATCGGGCCAGTCATCTCACAAAAACCAAGGCCTATAAACTTTTGTCTGACTTGGTCAAGGAATCTTCTGTAATGCTGCTTTTTACCACCGCATATCTTGGGTACATTGATTTGAACATCATATCTCCTGAACTTCTTATCTTTCCAGCTGCCTCCAGAAATAATCTCTTTTGTTAACCTATCAATAACATTTCCTATCTGTATGCCTGATTTAAGGACAGATTTACCAAGGTCAGAAAGTTCTGCCACTTTTTTCTTATCTAGCTCAACCTTCACTATGTCTTTTCTTTTTTTCAGATTATCTAAACAAAACTTATCTTCATCTTTCAGCGTAGATATATCCAATGGGAACTTTTTGTTAAGAAAAACCTCTTCCATAAATCCTTTTTCTAATAGCCTTAGCCCTTGATCTAACAATTTAACCTTGATCTCCCCTTTATCTTTCGATATCATCACTGCTGCCTTTCCCCTCAAGACACCCAGACAGATATTCATCTCTTCCTTTGTCAGGCTGGATTTCTTCATTATCTGATCAAATGAAAGGGGTTTGGACTTGACTGCCTCAAGAAACCTTTTTTCAGGGAGCCCGTCCTTCACATACTTCACACCATTCTGCCCTAAGAAAACCAGCTCTTTTACATCGTCTGTTAACTTGACGATTTCCCTGTTCTGCAGCCATTGCAAAGCCCTCATTACCTCAACCTCTTTTAATCCTGAGTTTTTGACAAGATCATCAAAAGTAGAGAATCTGTCTAGTAAAGGCAGCACTTTCTGCTCCAAAGGATGCAAGCTTTCCACTATTTTTTGGATATTCATTTTATTTGATTTATTCTGCAGATTTATATATCTTTCTCAATATGCTCTCGGATAAGACCCGAGCATCTTAACAATAGCAACTTTTCTGACTGTATCGATTGCTTCCCTTACATTCTCATCATCTATATGCCCCTCAAGATCTATAAAAAATAAATAATCACCAAGCTTCCCTTTTGACGGTCTTGATTCAATCTTAGTCAGATTTATCCTATTATTGGCAAATTCTCCAAGCAGATTGTAAAGTAATCCAGGTTTATCCACCTGCGGATATATGCTGATGCTAGTCCTGTCCTTTCCAGTCATCTTTGCTTTGTCAGCTCCGACCGCGACGAACCTTGTCACATTATACGGACTATCCTGGATATTTTTCTTGATTATATTCAGATTATATATCTCAGCTGCTTCTTGTGATACTATAGCTGCCTTATTTTTCTCATGTTTTTTAGCAATAATCTCAGCTGACTTAGAGTTTGAGCTTGTTCTGATGATCTCTGCATCAGGCAGATACTTTCTGATGAATTTCTCACACTGCGAAAGTGTTTGCGGATGAGCATACACTACCTTTATCTGTTCAATTCTCCCTGCTCCAGCAAGATTATGTTTTATCGGCAATAAAAGCTCATCGATGATATTAAAATCAAAGTCTGTCAATGCGTCTAATGTTGCGCTGATAGTCCCTGACAAAGAGTTTTCGATAGGCACAATCCCAATATCAGCTTCCATGTTCTTGACTGCTTCAAACACATACCATATAGTGTTCCTAAATACTATTTCAGCATGAGGATTATGTTTCAGGCCAGCCTGATGGCTGAAAGACCCTTTTGGGCCCAATACTGCAATCTTCATCTGTCCACCATCTTTTCAATCAGATAATCCGATTCTTTTTCTGCTTCTTTCTTAAAATCTCCAAGATAGTCAGCTGATTCTTTAAAGTAATCTATAAAACCTTGCCTGTCTTTTTTGGATATTGCCTTTAACAATTTTTTTGATGAATTGACATAGGCCTTCAGAACATTTTTTACCTCAGGGTTGGATATCTCAATATCTGCATAAAGCTCTGGATCTTGGTTCAATATCCTCCCTAACATGTCTAGCCTAAGCTTGTATATTGGCGAAGCGTATTCGAGACTGTCCTTAATATTAACTCCAAGTTCCTTTAATGTGTGTGTAACAGTTATGCTGCCAAAATGTACAAGGCCTTGTATCACAGCCATCATCCTATCATGCCTTTCAGGGGTTGTAACCTTAACAAGCGCGTTGTTCTTGATCAAAAGTTCTTTTAGCCAGGCCATCCACTTTTTCCCTCGTGCAGGACATAATACGACACTCTGTTCTTTAATAGAACTAACACCAGGACCAAATACTGGGTGACAGCCGATCACCTCTGATCTAGAATATTTTAACATTGCACCCACTGGTTCTTTTTTAAGAGATGTAAGGTCCATCAAGAGCCCATCTTCTTTTACAAAAGGTCCGATCTTCTTAATCACGTCTAATGTTGATTTTATCGGAACTGAAATGATCACAACATCACATTTCTTTGCGCATTCTGTTGGCTTTAGGTCTGTGCTTCTGCTAGCTATCAAGACCTTACAACCATTTTTCTCAAAGAATCTCTTGAAGAACTGGCCCATTCCGCCAGTCCCGCCGATGATCCCTACTGTAAATTTAGTCATTTTCTTTTAGTTTCATCCATTTCTCGTCAAGCTTAGCTAAGCCGTCATATGCTTTTGCCAAATATAGTGCATCAAGCACTGCGCATGCAGCCATCGCTTCTGCAACAACATATATTCTTGCAAGCAATGTTGGGTCTCTCCTAGTTACAGGATCAAGTTTCTCTTCTTTCATGGTTTTCATATTGACTGTTTTCTGCTTTACTGAAACAGTTGGTGTAGGTTTGACAGCGATCCGCATGACAATATCTTCACCTATAGATAAGCCGCCAAGTGTCCCGCCGCAATTGTTGGTCTTAAATCTGATCTTACCTTTATCAGTAAGATATGGTTGGTCATTGAATTCAGAGCCTTTCATGTTGCCGCATTTAAAACCAACACCAAACTCAACACCCTTGACTGCACCGATACCCATTATTGCGTGGCTTAAGGTTGCAGACAGCTTGTCAAAAACAGGCTCGCCAAGTCCGCCAGGAATGTTATGTATCCTAAGTTCTATTATTCCACCAGCTGTATCCCCTTCTTTCTTGATCTCCATAACTCGCTCTTCCATCTTTTGAGCAGCCTCAAGATCAGGACAATTTATCTCATTCTTCCTATAGTTCCTCTTGGCTTCATCATAACTGACCTCTTTCGCCTTTATGTCCATGCACTGAACAGTATATGCGATGACATCTATACCTTCTCTTGCAAGGATATGCTTAGCAACAGCTCCTGCAGCAACCCTTGTTACAGACTCTCTTCCAGAAGATCTGCCCGCACCACACCAATCCTGGGAATCCCCGTACTTGAGGAAAAAAGGATAAGTTGCATGTCCAGGCCTAAAGAGGTCCTTATAGTCTCTGTATTGGTCAATATGCACTTTTTGCGTGTCAACGTTATATATCATTATCCCAAGCGGTGCACCAGTTGTAACACCATCCTGGCCAAGCCCAGCAAATACCTCACACTGGTCAGTTTCCTTTCTCGGACTGTTTAGTTTTCCAACACCAGGCTTTCTCTTGTCAAGTTCAGCTTGAATGATCTCTTTTGTTATTTTCATCCCAGGGGGTACACCATCAACTATCACCGCAAGCCCTTAAC